>JALUUA010000035.1 GCA_027021605.1 Candidatus Bipolaricaulota bacterium
TGTTCCTCGGCTTTGGAGATCGGACGAACGCTCAGCATGGGAATCACCTCGAGGAGGAGGATACCCCATTGGTGAATCCAATGTCTACCCTTTACTGAGAGACGCATCATGGATGCTTGGCTGAGAACTCCTCCAGCTATTGCGGCCTATAATCGCTATGCCGCCGGGGCTGTGAACAGAAGGCGCGCTATCCGAAAAAGAGACTTCTGGCAGATCTTAGCACCTCTCCCATCCCTCTCTGAACAGCGGGCCATCGCCCATGTGTTGCGGACGGTGCAGCGGGCCAAGGAGGCCACCGAGCGGGTCATCGCCGCGCTCAAGGAGCTGAAGAAAGCGCTGATGAAGCACCTCTTCACCTACGGCCCCGTGCCCCTCGACCAAGCCGAGCAGGTTAAGCTCAAGGAGACGGAAATCGGCCCGGTGCCTGGGCACTGGCAGGTGACCAGTTTGAGGGAGGCGGTAGAAAAAACGCGACAGGTTGATCCGCGTAAGACTCCAACCCAACAATTCAAATACATTGATGTCTCTTCCGTGAGCAACAAGCGACTGGCGATTACTGGGTATCAGCCCATCACAGGGAAAAACGCCCCCAGCCGAGCCCGCAAATTAGTCAAAACAGGAGATGTCATTTTTGCAACTGTGCGCCCGTACTTGAAGCGGGTAGCGCAAATCCCACCTGAATTTGACAACCAAATATGCTCTACTGCTTTCTGTGTTCTTCGCCCTCGACCTGATATCATCGATAATAAATTCCTGTTCTACGCCGTTTCCAATGACTCATTTGTGCAACGTGTCTCTGAACACCAGCGGGGTTCAAGTTATCCAGCTGTTACGGACAAAGAGGTCCTAGCGGAAAACATCCTCCTCCCACCCCTCGTCGAACAGCGCGAAATCGCCCGCATTTTGCGCACGATAGACGAGAAGATCGAGGCGGAGGAGAACCGCAAGCGGGCGCTGGAGGCGCTGTTTAAGTCGCTGCTGCATCATCTGATGACGGGCAAGGTGCGGGTGAAAGAGCTATCTTTACAGTTCGAGGAAGGAGAGAGGCATGGCGGATAAGGAGATCATCTTTCTCGTGGAGGAGTCGCCCGAGGGCGGGTTTGAGGCGCGGGCGCTGGGGCATGCCATCTTCACGGAGGCCGATAGCTTCGAGGAGCTTAAGGAGCGGGTACGCGATGCCGTGCGCTGTCACTTTGACGAAGGGAAGCGCCCGGCGGTCATCCGACTCCACCGCGTTCAAGAGGAAGTTATCGCCGTATGAAGCTGCCGCGCGATCTCGGCGGAGAGGAGCTTGCCCGGCTCCTGAGCCGGTACGGCTATCGAGTGGTGCGCCAAACCGGCAGCCACCTGCGCTTGGTCTCTACCTTCAAAGGCTGGGAGCATCGCATCACCATCCCGAAGCACAAGCCGCTTCGGGTCGGTACTTTGGGCCACATTCTCAAGGAAGTCGCGGCTTATGTGGAGATAGACCGTGAGAAGCTGATCAGAGAGTTGTTTGAGCCGAAACGGAGGGCGTAGCTCAATGGCCTTAAGCAGCGAGCGCCGCACGGTGCAGGAGCCCCTCATCCGCTATGCCCAAGAGGTCGGCTGGGAGTACCTTCCTCCGGAGGAAGCCCTGAGGCTGCGCGGAGGGGAAGAGAGCCCGGTGCTGCGTGCGGTGCTCGTGGAGCAGCTCCAGCGCCTCAACCCCGGCGTTATCGCTTCCCCCGTCAAGGCCGAAGAGGTAATCCGCGGCCTGGTGCGCGTCCGCCCGAACATCGAGGGGAACCTTGAAGCTTGGGCATACTTGAAGGGCCTTAAGACGGTCTTCGTGGAAGCCGAGCGCCGCGAGCGCAACGTCCGGCTGCTCGACCCCGTAAACGTCGAGGCAAACGCCTTCCACGTCACGGACGAGTTCGCGTTCACGAACGGGACGCACACGATCCGGCCCGACGTGGTCTTCTTCATCAACGGGGTGCCCGTGATCGTGATCGAGACCAAAGCGGCGACCCGTGCGGAGGGCATCGCGGAGGCTCTCGAGCAGATCCGGCGCTATCACCGCGAAGGGCCGGAACTCATGGCCATCCTGCAGCTCCACGCCCTCACGCAGCTGGTTCAGTTCTACTACGGTCCCACGTGGAACCTCTCGCGGAAGGCGCTCTTCAACTGGAAGGACGAGCTGGCCGGGGACTTCGAGACGTTGGTGAAGAGCTTCGTCGCGCCCCGGCGGGTGCTGCGGGTGCTCACGGAGTACGTTTTGTTTGTGCGGCGGGACGAGGAGCTCTCCAAGGTGGTGTTGCGCCCGCACCAGATGCGGGCCGTCGAGCGAGTGATCGGGCGGGCTCGGGACCGCGAAAAGCGCCGCGGCCTCGTCTGGCACACCCAGGGCTCGGGCAAGACCTACACCATGATCACCGTGGCCAAGCGCCTCATCGAGGACCCCTTCTTCCAAAACCCGACGGTCCTCTTGATCGTGGACCGCAACGAGCTGGAACAGCAGCTCTTCCAGAACTTGGAGGCCGTCGGCTTCGGCCACGTGGAGGTCGCCCGGAGCAAGCGCCACCTCCAGGAGCTCTTGGAGCAGGACACCCGGGGCCTCATCGTCTCCATGATCCACAAGTTCGACGACATGCCTCCCAACGTGAACACCCGGGAGAACCTCTTCGTGCTGGTGGACGAGGCCCACCGCTCCACGGGGGCCCTGCTGGGGACGTACCTCATGGGGGCGCTCCCCAACGCGACGTTCGTGGGCTTTACGGGCACACCCATCGACAGGACGGCCTACGGCAAGGGCACGTTCAAGACCTTCGGAACGGACGACCCCAAGGGCTACCTCGATAAGTACTCCATTAAAGAATCCATTGAGGACGGCACCACCGTGCCCTTGCATTACCAGCTGGCCCCCAACGAGCTTCTTGCGGATCGGGAGGCGATGGAGCGGGAGTTCTGGGCCTTGGCGGAGCTGGAGGGCGTAAGCGACGTGGAGGAGCTCAACCGCGTCCTCGACCGGGCCGTCACCCTCCGGAACATGCTCAAGAACCCCGAGCGGGTGGAGAAGGTGGCCCGCTTCGTCGCGGAGCACTTTCAGAAATTTGTGGAGCCGATGGGCTTTAAGGCGTTTCTCGTGGCCGTGGACCGTGAAGCCTGCTGCCTCTACAAGGAAGCCCTCGACGGCCACCTGCCCGAGGAGTACAGCGCGGTGGTCATCAGCCGGGGGCACAACGACCCGCCTTGGCTGGCGCGCTACCACCTCTCGGAGGCGGAGGAGCAGGCGATCCGGAAGGCGTTCCGCAAGCCGGAGGAGACCCCTAAGATCCTGATCGTGACGGAGAAGCTGCTGACGGGGTTCGACGCGCCCATTCTGTACTGCATGTACCTCGACAAACCCATGCGGGACCACGTGCTCTTGCAGGCGATTGCGCGAGTGAACCGTCCCTACCCCTACGAGGAAGAGGAAGGCCGGCGCAAGATCGCCGGGCTGGTGATCGACTTCGTGGGGATCTTCGAGAAGCTGGAGCGGGCGCTGGCCTTCGACTCCGCGGATGTGGCCGGGGTCGTCGAGGGCTTGGACGTGCTCCAAGCGCGGTTTGTGCAGCTCATGGAGCGGGGGCGGGCGGAGTACCTGCCCCTCACAACGGGGAAGGCCGACGACAAGGCCGCGGAGGCCGTTTTAGAGCACTTCCGGGATCGCGAGCGGCGCGAGGCGTTTTACCGATACTTCCGCGAGCTGGAGGAGCTCTTCGAGATCCTCTCGCCGAACCCGTTCCTGCGCCCCTTCCTGGAGGACTACGAGGCGCTCGCCGGGATGTATCGCCTGACGCGCGGCGCCTACGAGCCCCGGATCCCCGTGGACAAGAGCTTCCTGCGCAAGACGGCGGAGATCGTCCAGCGACACACCCGGACCGGGGAGGTGTTGCTGCCGGACGAGGTCCACAAGATCGACTCCGAGATGCTGGAGCGGCTCGCGGAGGAGGCCCGGCCGGAGACGGTGAAGGTCTTCAACCTCATTAAGGCGTTCTACAAGCTGGTGCAGCAGGAGAAGCATCGAGCGCCGTATCTCATCCCGATCGGCGAGCGGGCGGAGCGGATCGCCAAGGCGTTCGAGGAGCGGCTGATCTCCAGCCGGGAGGCGCTCAGGCAGCTCGAGGAACTCATTGACGACTATAGGGCAGCCGAGCGCGAGCGCCAAGCCCGCGAGCGGGAGGGAGGGCTGTCCTCGGAGGGGTTCGCTATAGAATGGTTCTTGAAGAGGGAGGGGATCCCGGGTGCCGACTCGATCGCTCAGGAGGCCGCCTCCGCCTTTGTACGGCTCCCCCACTGGCGCCGCAGCGAGCGGCAGGAGCGGGAGCTCCATCGAGAGCTCTACAAGGCCCTTCGGCCCGCGCAGCTCGGTGAGGAGGAGGCCGCCCGGTTGGTTCAGGACATTTTGGCCATGCTGAAGGAGGCAACGGGATGAAGAGGAAGAGGACGACGCCCGTGAAGCCATCGGGCGACTGGAGCCCTTTGGAGGAGAGCGTCCCCGCAGACGTCTTCAAAGCCGAGGTGCGGGCCTGGGCCCGACGGCTCGGGGTGGAAGACCGGGTTCGGGAGGTGCACCTGCGCCCGATGACGCGCAAGTGGGCCAGCTGCTCCTCTCAGGGACGGCTCACCTTCGATGTGGAGCTGCTCAGGCAGCCTGCTTCCTTCCGCCGAGAGGTCATCGTCCACGAGCTCTTGCACCTGAAAGTGCCCAACCACGGGAAGCTCTTTCGAGCTTTGTTGAGAGCATATCTAGCGGAGCCGTGAGATGCCCCGAGTCTAGGATCGCCGGTCGTTCAGCTAGGCCCCCAACTGCAATCATCGGGGAAGCTGCTTCCCCAACCCGCGAACGGGAACGCGGTGGGGGTCAAAGCCCATCCCGAGGATGCGGTTGCCCACATCCTGTAGTCACTCTATAGTCTGGACTGGACGGATCGCTCATCGTGAGCAAGCAAGGGGGGAGTGTGCGGACGATGTCGAGGGGAAGGCGTCGGCCCGCCACGCTGCGGGGGGAGGCAACGGTGCAGCGCCTGCTGGCCGCTGCCACGGAGGCGTTCAGTCGACAGGGATTTCATCGGGCGTCCGTGGCCGGAATCTGCCGCCGGGGACGCGTAGCTAACGGCACGTTCTACCAGTACTTCGCGGACAAGGAGGCGATTTTCCTCTCCCTCGTGGAGGAGGCCAGCGAGCGCCTTACCAGCCATCTTCGCCAGGCCCTTTCCGCAAGGGGGAGGACCGAGGAGCGCCTCGTGCGGGCCCTGCGCGCCCACTGGGCGTTCGTCGCCGAGAACGCCCCGCTGTATCAAGTCCTCCGCGAGACCGAGTTCGTCCGCTTGGACGTGCTGCGCGCCTTCTATCAGCGACTGGCCGAACTGTACCGAGCGCTCCTACCCGTGGAGGATCCGCGGGAGGCCGAGACCGTGGCCTACGCCCTGCTCGGGGTCCAGGAGTTCCTCGTGCTTCGCTACCGCCTCTGGTCCCCTCCCTCTCCGGACATCCCCGACGGCGTCGTGCGAACGGTGCGCGAGTTTCTGGCGCACGGACTCGATGGCGGCGCCCCTCGAGCGGAACCCAAGGGCTCTTCACCCCTGCTCCTGGAGGCATCGTCCGGAAAGCGATCCAAGGCAGCGGAGAAGACGGAGAAGTCCGGTGGGGAACGGACCCGTGCCCGGATCCTCGACGCTGCGGAGGCCGAGTTCGGGGCACGGGGCTTTCACGAAGCGTCCATTGCGGACATCGCCCGGCGGGCGGGCGTAGCCCACGGGACCGTTTATTTGTACTTCCCCAGCAAGGAAGCGCTCTTTGCCGAGCTGGTCCGGGAGATCAACCGCCAGTTGCGCGCCCACATCCGCCGGAGGACCCAGGGTCTGGAAGATCGGCGAGGGGTCGAGATCGCAGGCTTTGAGGCGTTCTTCGAGTTCATCTCCAAGCACCCGCAGGCATACCGCATCGTGCGGGAGGCGGAGTTCGTCGGGACGGGGGCCTCCAAGGGGGAAGCCGGGCGCGGATATTATGAGCGATTAGCGCGGGGGTACGTCCGCGGCCTGAAGGCGGGCATGGCGGTGGGCCAGATCCGCCCCTTAAACCCAGAGGTGCTCGCTTGGGCGCTCATGGGCGTCGGCCACTTCCTGGGGCTGCGCTGGATCGTCTGGGAGGGGACGCTTCCTCCTGCGAAGGCCCGCGATACGCTCCGAAGCTTCCTCTTGCAGGGCCTTCCATCGTAAGACGTAGTGGAACGGTCTTACGCTCTTCTGGCTGACCCTTGCCTCCCCCCCGCCCCACTTGACAGCCTTGGGACCGGCGATCTAACATGAGACCCGAATCACCCATCATGAAAGGGGCAGACGTGGGGTAGCATCAGCCGTGGGGATCGCGGGCTGGGGGACGTACCTACCGGAGCCCAAGGAGACCGCTCAAGAGATCGCGGAGCGCTCCGGGCTGCCGCCAGAGGTCGTCGAGCAGAAGATGGGCCTGCGCGAGAAGCGGGTCCCCGGCCCCCAGGATCACGTCTCGCATATGGGCTTGCAGGCCGCCCGCCGGGCGCTCGCCCGCGCTCGGCTCGCCCCCGAGGAGTTAGACCTCGTGATCTACTACGGCAGCGAATACAAAGATTACATCGTCTGGTCCGCCGCCGCGTGGCTGCAGCACGCCCTCGGAGCCAGGCGGGCCTGGGCCTTTGAGGTTTATGCCCTGTGCGCCGGGACGCCCGTGGCGCTTCACACGGCCAAGGCCCTCATGCTCGCGGACACTCGGCTCAAGACCGTTCTTCTGGTGACGGCCTCGCGGGAGGGGGATCTCATCGACTATCGGAACGAGCGGACGCGCTTTATGTTCAACTTCGGGGCCGGGGCCGCCGCCCTCGTCCTCCAGCGGGACCACCCCCGCAATCACGTGCTGGAATCGGCGTTCATCACCGACGGCTCCTTCAGCGAGGACGTGGTGATGCCCGCCGGGGGGAGCTGCCGCCCGCCCAGCCTCGAGACCGTACGGCAAAACCTACACAAGCTCGACGTGCCCGACCCGCAGGGGATGAAGGCGCGGCTCGACCCCGTCTCGCTGCCCAACTTCTTGGCGGTAATCAGGGAAGCCGTCGAGCGCAGCGGGTACTCCCTACGGGACATCGGGTTTCTGGCCCTCACCCACATGAAGCGTTCTTTTCACCACAAAATTCTAGAGGAGCTGGGTCTTCGGAAGGAACAGTCGTTCTATCTGGAAGATCGCGGCCACGTCCAGGCGGCGGATCAGGTCTTGGCGCTGGAGCGCGGGCTCTCGTGCAGGCGGGTCCGCGAGGGGGAGTTGATCGTCCTGGCGGGGGCCGGGACGGGCTACACCTGGGCCGCCACCGCCCTGCGCTGGGGGTAACCATGCCCAAGTTTGTCACGGTAAACGGGCTTAAGCTCGGCTACGAGGAACGGGGGGAGCACCACCCAGAGGCGCTGGTGCTCCTCCCCGGGATGGGCTACGGGCGCTGGCTCTGGAGCAAGCAGCTCCCCGCCTTCTCACGGCACTTCCGGACGATCGCGCTGGACAACCGCGGCTCGGGGCAGAGCGACAAACCCCCCGGGCCGTACACCATAAAGCAGATGGCCGAGGACGTGCGGGGTCTCCTGGACGCGTTGGGCATCGAACGTGCGCACCTCTGCGGGATCTCCATGGGCGGGCTCATCGCCCAGGAGTTCGCCTTAAGCTTTCCAGGGCGTCTGAACAAGCTGGTTCTGGTGGCCACCACGGCGGGCGGCTCCCGGGTCGTGCTCCCCGATATGGAAGTCATGCAGTTCTTCTCGGGGCTCGGGGTCCGCCCTCCCGAGGAGAACTTCGAGAAGGGGCTGCCCTTCGTGTTCACGCCCCGCTTTCTTCGAGAGCACCCCGAGGAGATTGAAGAGCTGCGCCGCTGGATGCTAGAGCGCGAGCCCAACCCGCCGGAGGCGACCCTGGCCCAGCTGGCTGCGATCACGGGCTTCAACGCCGAGGACCGCGTCTCTCAAATCAAGAGCCCGACGCTGGTCGTCGGCTGCGCGGAGGATCGGGTGATGCCCATGGAGAACTCCCGATTTCTCGCAGAGCGCATTCCAAACGCCCGGCTGATGGTGCTAAAAGGCTGCGGACACCTCGCCCCGATCGAGAAGGCCGAGGAGTTCAACGAGGTCGTTTTGGCTTTCCTGCTGGAGGACGGCGATGTGGGATGAGAGCTACGCGCTGACGTGGGTGGGGGACTGGTCGGGGCGGCGGGCGCGCCTTACGCCTCACCTGCCCGCCCTCTACGACGCCACCGCGGACCAACGCTTCACGTATAAGGAGCTGGACGAGCGGGCGGAGCGCGTCGGGGCCTTCTTGCGCGACAAGCTCAAGCTGGAGAAGGGCGACGTCTTAGGGTTGATCTCGCGAAACCGGGTGGAGCCCATCGACCTGTACTTCGCCACGGGCAAGCTCGGATTGATTTTGGCCCCCTTAAGCTACCGCCTCGCCCCGCGGGAGCTCAACGAGCTGCTCCGTCGGATCCAGCCGAAGGCCCTCTTCTTCGAGGAGCCCTTCCACTCGCTCGTCGAACAACTCGAGCTCCCTTCGGGGGTCGCGATGATCGCCTTCGGCGAAAAAGGCTCGCCCTACGAGCGCGAAGTCCTCGCCACTCCGCCTCAGAACGTCAACCGCCCCAAGCGCCTGGGAGACGTTCACTTGTACGTCCACACGGGCGGCACAACCGGGCTGCCCAAGGTCTGCCTTGTGACGTTCCGCCAGATGCTCTGGAACTCTTTTAATCTGATCGTCTCAGGCGCGGGGCGCAGCGGCATCGAGCAGAAGGAGCTTCTGACGTTCCCCCTGTACCACATTGGCGGTTGGAACACGGTCACGCCCGTCTTCCACCTAGGTGGGCAAATTATTTTGATGCGCGAGTTCGACCCCGATCGGGTGCTGGAGCTGATCGAGCGCGAGCGGGTAACCCACTTCGGCGGCGTGGAGGCGATGTTCCGGATGATCTTGGCCAGCCCGCGCTGGGACTCTACGGACCTTTCCAGTCTGGAGTACGTCAGCTCTGCGGGCGCGCCCTGCTCCGCGGAGGTGATGAGGCCCTTCTGGGAGCGCGGGATCCCGATGACCCAGTCCTACGGCCTCACGGAGGGCGGACCGTCCAACTTCGCCTTCGTGCCCGCCGGGCACTCGTGGGACGAGATCAAGCAGAAGCAGGCCAGCATCGGATTCCCCATGTTCCACTGCGACTACAAGATCATAGATCCCCAAACGGGCGAGCCCGTCCCCCAGGGGCAGATCGGGGAGATGTGCTTCCGCGGGCCGCACACCTTCGAGGGGTATCTGGACGACCCCGCGAAGACGAAACGGGTGCTCGACGAGGAGGGCTGGGTCCACTCGGGGGATCTAGCCTATGAGGACGCGGACGGCTTCGTCTACATCGTGGGCCGGGTGGACGACATGTACATCAGCGGCGGGGAGAACATCGCCCCCGGCGAGGTAGAAGTTGTGATTCAAGAGCACCCAGCCGTTCAGGCCTGCGCCGTGGTGGGCGTTCCCGACAAGCAGTGGGGCCAGGTGGGCCTCGCCGCCGTGGTGCTCAAGCCCGACGCAAAACTCACGGCCCAGGAGCTTAGAGCGTTCTGCCGGGAGCGCATGGCCAAGTTCAAGGTGCCCAAGTACGTCGCGTTTGTAAGCGAGCTGCCGCTTACGGGGCCGGGGAAGGTCGACCGCAAGGCGCTGCGCGAGCGCTTCGTGCGGGGAGAACTCAAAGCGGAGGAGTGATTCAACAGTGGGACGCTTAGACGGGAAGGTTGCGTTGATCACGGGCGGGGCGCGCGGGATCGGGCGGACCACCGCCCTCCTGTTCGCCCAAGAGGGCGCGAAGGTCGCCGTCTGCGACGTCGACGAGGCCGCCGGGCTCGATCTTGTCAAAGCCATCGAGCAACAGGGAGGCGAGGCCCTCTTCGTGCGGGCGGACGTCGCCCAGATGCCCGAGGTCGAGCGCACGGTCGCCCAGATCAAGGAGCGCTGGGGCCGAATCGATGTGCTGCTCAACAACGCCGGCATTCTGAGGGATGCCACGCTCCTTAAGCTCTCGGAGGAGGACTTCGACGCCGTGATCGACGTGAACTTAAAGGGCGTCTTCCACTGCACCAAAGCGGTGGCGCCCCTCATGGTCGAACAGGGCCAAGGCTCGATCATCAACGTGAGCTCCGTGGTCGCGCTCTACGGCAACTTCGGCCAGACGAACTACGTGGCCGCCAAGGCAGGCATCCTCGGGATGACGAAAGTGTGGGCCCGCGAGCTGGGGCGCAAGGGGATACGCGTGAACGCCGTCTGCCCCGGCTTCGTCGAAACGGAGATGATCCGCTCCGTCCCACCGGAGATCCTTGAGAAGGTAAAGGAGCGCATCCCGCTGGGGCGCTTTGCCTCGCCCGAGGAGATCGCCCGCGTGTATCTCTTTTTGGCCTCGGACGAGTCGAGCTACCTCAACGGAGCCGTCATCAGCGCCGACGGGGGGATGGTCGTCTGATGTCGCACATTCAATCACAAAGATATGCCCGCATCGTGGCCACGGGGCGCTACGTGCCCGCCAAGAGGGTCACGAACCAAGAACTAGAGGCGCGCTATGGGCGGCCGCTGGACGAGTGGCTGCAGGAGAACGTCGGCATTTCGGCGCGCCACTTCGCCGCTTCCGACGAGGCCACCTCGGATCTGGCTGCAAAGGCTGCCCACGTCGCGCTGGAGCGTGCGGGCGTTTCGCCCCAAGAGGTCGATTTGCTAATCGTGGCCACGGACACGCCCGACTACCTCTCACCCGCGACGGCCAGCGTCGTGCAGCATAAGCTCGGGATCTCGACGAACGCGGGCGTCTTCGACGTCAACAACGCCTGCGCCGCCTTCGTCACCGGCGTGATCATCGCGGGCAAGTTCCTCGCCACGGAGCCCCACTACGACACGGCGTTGGTGATCGGCGCCTACGCGATGAGCAAGTTTCTAGACTGGGACGACTACAAGACGGCCACGGTCTTCGCCGACGGGGCCGGGGCCGTCGTCCTCCAAGCCTCCGAGGAGCCCGGGATCTTAAGCTCCAAGATGATCGCCGACGGGCAGTATCACGACTACATGGGCATCTACGCGGGCGGGACCTTCCGGCCCATCACCCCAGAGCTTATGGAGCAGAGGGAGCACTGCCTCAAGATCCAGAAGCGCTTCCCGCCCGACGTAAACAGCGCCAATTGGCCCAAGCTCGTCCGCTTTGTGGTGGAGGGGGCGGGCTACCGCGTTCAAGATATTGCTCGAGTGTACTTCACTCAGATTAACGTAAATACGATCAAAGAGGTGATGGGGGAGCTGGGGCTCCCCCTGGAGCGGACCCACTGGGTCATGGACAAGTGGGGCTACACGGGCTCGGCCTGCATCCCCATGGCCCTCGATGATCACATCGAGCAGGGAAAGGGACCGAAGCCCGGGGACCTCGTGGTGCTGTGCGCCTCCGGCGGCGGGTACGCGATGGCCGCCTGCGCGCTGCGGTGGTGATTTACATATGGACATCCTGCCCCAGCTGATCGTAAGCGGCCTGGCTGCCGGGAGCCTCTACGCCCTCATGGCCCTGGGGCTCGTGCTCATCTTCCGCACCACGGACATCGTCAACTTCGCCCACGGCGACATGGCCATGTTCAGCACCTTCGTGGCCTACGTTCTCATCACGGCTTATGGAGCCCCGTTCTGGGCGGCGCTTCTGGCAGCGGTTGCCGTGGGGTTTCTGCTGGGCGTCTTCATGGATCAGGTGGTGCTCCGCCCGGCGCGCCGGGCATCCGTCATCAGTTTGCTTATCGCCACCCTGGGCGTCGCCCTCATCCTGGAGTCCGTGGCCGGGTGGCTGTGGGGCTGGGAGCCGAAACCCTTCCCCCGCGCCGTGCGCGGCGCGCCCCTGATTTTGGGCGACGTCGTGATCAGCCGCCACAGCCTGCTGGCGTTGGGCGTAGCCGTCTCGTGCGCCGCCGGGCTCTTCGCCCTTTTGAAGCTCACCCGGCTGGGGACGGCGATGCGGGCCGTGGCGCAGAATCGCCTGGCTGCTCAACTCTTGGGTGTGCCCGTTGAACGAATCTCGATGCTCAGCTGGGGGATCGGGGCGGCCTTGGGGGCGATCGCGGGGCTCTTTATTGCCCCGTTTGTGTTCTTGGAGCCCGCCGGGTTCGTCAAGGTGATGCTGAAGGCGTTCGCGGCTGCCGTTCTGGGGGGCTTTACCAGCCTGCCCGGGGCGGTCGTGGGCGGGCTGCTCCTAGGCGTCTTCGACAACTTGGTGGGCGGGTACCTCACAACACAGCTCAAGGAGACGCTGGTCTTCGCGCTCATCATCGTGGTGCTGGCCATCCGACCCCAGGGATTGCTGGGTGAGCCGCTTCACCGGAGGGTTGCTTAGATGGACCGCAGGCGCTGGCTGATCTGGCTGTTGCTGTTGGGGCTCCTGCTGCTGGCGGCCCCCTTAGCGAGGGGCTACACGCTTTATGTCTGGGCGCTGGCGGGCGTCTACGTCATCGCCGCGATCGGGCTCAATTTGCTCACGGGCTACGCGGGCCAGATCTCCCTGGGCCACGCGGGACTCTTGGCGATTGGGGCGTACGGCTCCGCGCTGCTGGTAACAAAGCTGGGCTGGCCTTTGGCGCTCAGCATCCCCGCGGCGGGGCTCCTTACGGGGCTGGTGGGGCTCGTGCTGCTCATCCCGGCCCTGCGGCTTACGGCCATCTACTTCGCGATCGCAACCCTGGGCTTCGGCGCGGCGGTTGCCCAGCTGCTCCCGAACTGGAGCGGGCTTACGGGCGGCCACCAGGGCCTTCGGGTCCCCAAGATGGCCCTCGCTGCGGGCTCGGACGCCGAGCGCTACGCGCTCATGGCCCTGGCGACGATGCTCATGATCGCGCTGGCGTACAACCTGGTGCGCTCGCACCTGGGACGGGCATGGCTGGCGATGCGGGACCACGAGCCCGCCGCCCAGGCTTTGGGGATCTACCCGCCCGAGCTCAAGGCGTACGCGTTTGTGGCCAGTGCCTTCTTTACGGGCATCGCGGGCGGGCTCTACGCCCACCTCGTGGGCTACATCAGCCCCGGGGATTTTCACCTGGGCATCTCGATCACGCTCTTTGCCATGATCGCCGTGGGGGGCTTCGCCACGGTGCCGGGGGCCGTGTTGGGAGCCGTCTTCCTGAGCCTGCTGCCCCACTGGCTCTCGGCCACGCGGGAGCTCAGTCAGATTCTGTACGGGGTAGCGCTGGTGGCCGTCGTGGTGTTCCTGCCCTACGGGATCTGGGGCCAGCTGCTCGTCGGGTATTACCGCCTGCGGTTCTCCGAGGAGCGCTGGGCCGAGCGGGGTCGAGCCCTCTTGGCCCGTCTCCAGCGGGCGCTGCGGCCTATGGCGACCCGTTTGGCCCTTGCGGCTTCTTCTAATCCCGTGAGCCTCGCCGTTGAGCCCCAAACGCGAAACACGAAGCGCAGCCAACGGGGAGGGGGAGGCCCGCTGCTGGAGGTGGAGGACGTCACGGTGCGGTTCGGGGGCCTCAAGGCCCTTGACTCCGTGAGCTTTACGGTGCAGGAGGGCGAAATCGTGGGGCTGATCGGCCCCAACGGCGCGGGCAAGACCACGCTCTTCAACGTCATCAGCCGCTTCTACTCGCCCGAATCCGGGCGCATCGTGCTCGACGGGGAGGATCTATTGAAGCTTAAGCCCCACCAGCTCATCGAGCGCGGGGTGGTCCGCACGTTCCAGAATATCGGGCTCTTCCCCTACATGAGCGTGCTGGACAACCTCTTGGTGGGGGAGCACCGCAGGTTCAGGAGCGGCCCGGTGAGCGTGGCGCTCGGCCTCCCGCGGGCGAAGCGGGAAGAGCGCTTATTCCGGGCACAAGCCGAGCAGCGCTTAGCGGAGTTCGGGCTCCTGATGTTGAAGGACGCCTATGTGTGGGCGTTGCCCTACGGGACGAAGAAGCTCATCGAGCTTCTGAGAGCTCTTTTGGCGGAGCCCCGGCTCCTGCTCCTGGACGAGCCTGTGGCCGGGATGTCTCAAGAGGAGCGGGAGCGGATGGGGCAGCTCATCCGCCGGGCGCGCGACGAGTGGGGCGTGACGGTCTTGCTGGTAGAGCACGATATGTCGTTCGTGATGGGGCTTTGCGATCGGGTGGTCGCCTTGAGCTTCGGGCGGGTGATCGCGGAGGGTCGGCCCGAGGAGGTCGCGGTCCACCCTCATGTCGTGGAGGCCTACCTGGGGGAGGAGGCGTCCCTTGGCAGTCGCGCTTGAGCTGGAAGGCGTCTGGACGTACTACGGACCGATCCCGGCACTCCGCGGGATCTCCCTGCGCGTCGAGGAGGGTGAGGTCATGGCCGTCTTGGGGCCCAACGGCGCGGGGAAGACGACGCTCCTGCGTACCGTGTCGGGGGTGCTCCGCCCCCGCAGGGGCACGATCCGCGCGAACGGTCAGCGCCTGGATCGCTTGAGTCCCGCACGGATCGTGCGCTTGGGGATTGTCCAAGTCCCTGAGGGCCGTCAGCTCTTCCCGGAGCTCTCGGTCTCCGAAAACCTGAGGATGGGAGCCTACACCCGTCGCGACCGTTCGGGCGTCCATCGGGATCTCCGCCGGGCGTTCGAGCTGTTTCCTGTGCTTCGGGAGCGGCTCAAGCAGCCCGCGGGCACGCTCTCCGGAGGCGAGCAGCAGATGTTGGCCATTGCCCGCGGGCTCATGGCCCGCCCCAAGGTGTTGCTGTTGGATGAGCCCAGCTTAGGACTGGCCCCGGCGCTCGTCACCCAGCTCTTCCAGACGATCCGGGAGCTGAACCGTCAGGAAGGGCTGACGGTGCTCCTGGCGGAACAGAACGCCCGTCAGGCTCTCCGAATCGCCCATCGTGCCTGCGTGCTGGAGCTCGGTCGCGTCGTGCTGACGGGCTCCGCCCAGGAACTCCAAGACGATGAGCGCGTCCGCCAGCGCTACTTGGGGCAATCCCAATCCCATCGGGAGGAGGTGAGAGCGGAGGAGGAGAAGAGCTAACTTGGGTCACCGCGGACGGCCATAGAACCGTGAAAGCGGAAAACCGAGCCAACGAGAAGGAGGGGTTTAAGATGCAAAAGGTCCGCTGGATCTTCGTAGCGGTAGCGATCGTTGGGCTGGCCGGACTTCTCTCCGTCGCGCAGGGGGAGAACGGCACCACGCCCGGCGTGACGGAGACGGAGATCAAGATCGGGGGATTCATCGCTCAGTCCGGTCCCGTGGCGGGGATCGGCATCCCCGTCGCCCGGGGTGCTGAGGCATGGTACAACTGGGTGAACGACACCTTCGGCGGAGTCCACGGGAGAAGGATCAATTTCATCGTCTGCGACGATGCCTTCGACCCGGCTCGCTCCGTCGCCTGCTACAAGAGGCTCGTGGAGGAAGAGCAGGTCTTCGCGATCGTACACCCGCTGGGCACGATCACCATCGCAGCGGTCTTCCAAGACATGGTTGCCTCGGGCATCCCGGTGGTCTCGCCTCACGCCAACGCGACGTTCCTGTCCATTCCGACGCAGCCGAACGTTTTCGCCATCCAGCCCAACAACGTCACCTTCGCGACCGTGCTCGCCCGGTACGCCCTGAACGACCTGGGGGTCGAGAGGATCGCGATCGTCTACAGCGACGACGCCTTCGGCGCGGAGCTGCGGGACGCCTTTGTTGCCGAGCTGAGCGCCAACGGCGTGGAGCCGGTGGCCACGCTGGCACACGCTCCGACGGAGACGGACTTCAGCGCGATCGCGCTGCGCTTGCGTCAGGCGGAGCCGGACGCCGTGGCTCTTCTCACATACTTGCAGCCGACGGCTGCCGTCATCCTAGCCGCCAACGAGGTGGGCCTTACGCCGCGCTGGCTGGCCACGAACACGGCCACCGACCCGGCACTCTTCGCGCTGTTGGGTGACCCGAGCCTCGCCGACGGGCTGGTGGCGCCGGGATTCGCCGTAGACCCCACCCTGGACACCCTGGCCACCGTGCAGTTCCGCCACGTCCTCAACACCTACTTCCCGGAGGAGGTGCCGGGAGGCTTCAGCCTCATTGCGTACGTGGGCGCGCAGCTCATGACAGAAGGTTTGATCCGCGCCGGTCCGGACCTCACCCGCGAGAAGTTCATCGACGCGATGAACACGATTACGGACTGGTCCACGAACCTCACCCCGCTGATCACGTACACCCCCGATGACCACCGGGGGATCAAGAGCCTTTGGATCATCGAGGCTCGGAACGGGACGTTCGTCGTGGTCAAGACCGTTGAAGGCTAAGAAAGGATCTTTCCCAATCCCTCGCTAAGGCCGTTAAGGGACAAGAGGGGCGTACTCTTGCGCCCCTCTTGTCTTCCTTTCAAAATGGACACCAAACGTCATACAATAATATCAAAGCGAAGTTTTCCAGAGAGCTCTTCTGGATATAGGACTTAGTAGGACTTTGAGATTCACTTCCCAAAATCCACAGCTGCAAACCCGATCCTAAGGGATTTGATCTAACCCTTTGCCTATCATGGCGAATGGACCCGGCCAAGCCGGGATCCTCTTTGGGCAAAAGGTTGCCTCCCGAGCTTCCCTCGGTTGCGGAAGGGAAGAGGGGCGGCTACAATCTTCCGGCATTCCGGAACCAACCCAAGGAGGGGAGAGAATGTCCCCCGAAAAGCTCCAAGAGCGCGTCGAGTTCCGCCTCGATCCTCACACCAAACGGCTCCTCCAAGAGCTGGCCCATCGGCGCGGCCAGTCCCTCGGCGAGACGATCCGCCAGCTCCTCCGCGAAGCGCTGGGGCTTAGAGCCGAGGCCCGCCGCCGCGCCAAGCAGGAGGCCGCCCGCCGCCTCACCCGCCTGGGGCTGCGCGACCTGCCTCCTCCGGAGGAACTGGAAGAGGAGATCCACCGTGCCTTCTCCGGAGCGGACTAAGCCCCCCGCTCCCACCCCCGACGGGGAAGCCCTCCCCGAGGAGGGGGAGCCGATCCTCTTTGACACGAACATCTTCGTCTACGCCGCCGGCGTGCCCCTGGAAGAGAAGGACCCGACCCTCCGAGAGCTGGAGGCCGCCTGCCAGGCGATCGTCCTGGCTGTAGGCGAGGAGCGACTCCGAGGCGTGACGAGCTTGGTCATCCTGCAGGAGCTTTTGTATCTGTTCCACCGCTGGGCGCGGGACCGCGGGGAGCCGGCCCTGCGCGAGACCGGGCGGCAGGCCACTTCGGAGGCCCTCGTCCTGATGGAGGAGGTCTTCACCCCCACCTTAGAGGAGTTCCGACGGGCGCTGGAGGCCTATGATCTGGAGCGGGAGGACTTCAACGATCGGCTCCTCGTGGAGGGGATGCGCACCCACGGGGTGGGGTGGATCCTCACGGCTGACCGGTCCTTCCCCCGCCTCCCGGAGATCCGGGTGCTCGATCCGCGGGCCTTCGCCCGGCACCTCCGGGAAGAGGAGAACTAAGACCTCCTCCTCGGAAGCCGTTAGTCTACAGGGTTCATTCCACCTTAGGTTCAGAAGGGTCGGCTTTAGAATCGGTCCTCCCTACTTGTGCATTTCTCCTTGTCTCGGCATAATCGTTGTGGTCATATGTGGTCACGCAGCTCGCTGTGAAGGGAGGTCATTATGGACAGGATCGAGCACGTCGGAGTCCGGGAGTTCCGCGACCGAGCCACCTACTACCTTAGACGGGGTCGGCCTTTGGCCATCGAGCGCCACGGGGAAGTGATCGGCTACTTCCTCCCCGTGCGGCGCAAG
>JALUUA010000036.1 GCA_027021605.1 Candidatus Bipolaricaulota bacterium
GACGCAGGCCGAAAAGCTATACGCGGGCGAGGGGCCCACCCCCGACCCCTTGTACTGCCCCAGCTTCTTGGGCGGGGTGTAGCTCCCCACGGCCCCGATCAGCCCGAACCTCTCCTCGGCCAACTGTGCGACTTCCGCGAACGCAAGCCCCTTCTCGGGGTCGTCGGCCACGAAAATTCTACGATCGCGCGCCTCCAGCTTATCCGGGGGGACGCCCAGCTTCTCCGCCGCGGCGGCGAAGAGCTTTTCGCGGACCTTCATCGCGGCCTCGTAGGCGGCGTTCCCCATCATCATGGTGACGCGGCTGGAGTAGCTCCCCAGATCGATGGGCGTAAGGTCCGTGTCCGCCGTCACGAGCTTGATGTCCTGGGGCTGCAAACCCAACACTTCGGCCACCACGGCGGCGAGCACCGTGTCGGAGCCCTGCCCGATGTCGATCGCGCCCGAGTAGGCCGTCACGGACCCGGAGCGGTCCACTTTGATTTGGACTTCCGAGTGGGGCATGTCGTTCCAGTAGATGGGGAGCCCCGCACCGCAGATGTACGTCGAGCAGGCGAAGCCCACCCCCTGCCCCTCCGGCAGCTTTCCGTACTTGTCGCGGTAGCCCGAGGCTTCTAACACCTTCTCGATGCACTCCCTAAGCCCGTTGCTCGTGATCTTAAGCCAGTTTACCGTCACATGATCCGGCCCCGTCAGGTTCTTTAAGCGCAGCTCGATGGGGTCCATCCCCAGATCGCGGGCGAGGTTGTCCATGTGGATCTCCAGGGCGTAGCGGGGCTGGGGGGTCCCGTGGCCGCGCTTGGGGCCGCAGGGGGGTTTGTTCGTAAATACGCGCATCCCCTGGAAGCGGTAGTTGGGGATCTTGTACGTCACCGTCTGCAGCGCCCCCGTGTAGTACGTGCTGGCCACCCCATAGGAGCCGTACGCGCCCCCGTCGAGGAACGACTTGAAGTGCATCGCGGTGATCGTGCCATCCCTCTTGACCCCGGTCTTGACCCACATCAAGACGGGGTGCCTGCCGCGGTGGGCGTAAAACACCTCCTCGCGGGTGAGCGTGATCTTGACGGGCCGCCCCGTGAGCATACTCAGTTTAGCGGCACAGATCTCGTGGCTGAAGGGGTCGTCCTTGCCGCCGAAGCCGCCGCCCACGGGCTGCGCGATCACCCGGATCTTGTTCATGGGAAGCTCCAGCACCTTGGAGAGCGCCCGGTGCACGTAATGGGGCGTCTGGGTGGCGCTCCACAGGGTGAGTCGTCCGGAGCCGGGGTCCCACTGCGCTAAGGCCGCGTGCTGCTCCATCGGCATGTGGGTGTTCCCCTGGTAGAAGAAGACGTCCTCCCGCACGTAGTCGGCCTCCGCAAAGCCCGCGTCGACGTCCCCGAACTCCAGCGAGACGAGCTTGTGGATGTTCCCCTCGGGCCCGTAGTCGTGGATGCGGGGCTCGGGGTTCTCCAAAGCCTCCTCGATGGACATGATGGGCTTGAGGGGCTCGTACTCGACTTTAATGAGTTCGAGGGCTTCCTCAGCGGTCTCTTCGTCGAGGGCGGCCACGGCGGCGACGGGCTCGCCCACGTATCTCACTTTATCGGTAGCCAAGGCCGTCTCGTCTTGGGAGACGGGCATGATCCCAAATTGAATGGGGAGGTCCTTCCCCGTGATGATCGCCAGAACCCCGGGGAGCTTCTCGGCCTTTGTGGTGTCTATGTTCTTAATGAGCGCGTGGGGCTGCGTGCTGGGGAGGATTTTCCCATAGATCATCCGGGGTAGGGTCAAATCGTCGGCGTATTGGGTCCGCCCGGTGAGCTTGTCCCAGGCGTCGACCCGGGGGAAGGGCTTTCCGATGACGGCAAATTCTCTTCGGGTCGTCATCGGGGACCTCCTTGGGCCAAGCGCTCGCCCGCGAGCTTTACGGCCTCGATGATCTTGAGATACCCCGTGCAGCGACACAAATTCCCGGAGAGGGCCTCCTTGATCTCGTCCTCGGTGGGCCTGGGGTTTCTGTCCAACAGGGCCTTGGCGCTCAGGAGCATCCCGGGGGTGCAGTACCCGCATTGGGCGGCGCCCCGCTCGGCAAACGCGACTTGTAGGGGGTGCAGCTCCCCGTTTTGCGCTAGGCCCTCGACGGTGGTGATCTCGCGGCCCTCGACGTCCGCGGCCAGCGTAAGGCACGAGAGGATGGGCTCGCCGTCCACGAGCACGGTACACGTTCCGCACTCGCCGACCTCGCAGCCGTGCTTGGTGCCCGTAAGCCCCAAATCTTCCCGCAGGACCTCGAGGAGGGTCTTGTGGGTGGGGGCGGCTACGGGGTGTGCCTCGCCGTTGACCCGCAGGTGCAGCAGAGCGACTTGGGTTTGCACGTCCTTCACTCCTCCCCCTGGGGGTTCGTTTTCCCGTGGGAGTATAGACGATCCCCGCGCGGGGTGACAAGACCCCCGGCGAGGGCTACAATCGCCGCGGAGGGATTTGCATGAGCGCGCGCAGGGGCAAGGGCGGTCCGGCGCCGGTGGCGGAGCTCTTCCCACCCCAAGGGCAGTGGACGGAGGAGGATTACTTCGCGCTGCCCGACTCCAACCGGCGGATAGAGCTCTCCGAGGGGAGGTTGATCATGCCCCCGCACCCGACCCGAAGTCACCAGGTTGCGGTCGAGGAGCTATACGTGCGACTGAGGACGTTCGTGCAAGAGCGGGACTTGGGGGAGGTTCACATCGCCCCCCTGCCCGTGCGCCTCTGGCCGGGGAAGATCCGCGAGCCGGACATCTTCTTCATCGCGAAAGAACACCGGGACCGCCTGGGGGAGTCGTATTGCGGGGTGCCGGATCTCGTCGTCGAGGTCACATCCCCCGGGACGCGCCGCGTGGATCGGGGGGAAAAGCTCTACGAGTACGCCAAGGCGGGCGTTGCGGAGTATTGGATCGTCGACCCCGACGAGCGGACCGTGGAAGTGTACACCCTGCGCGACGGGGTCTACGAGCCCTTGGATAAGTTCCGGGAGGGCGAGACCGCCCGCTCCGAGCTCCTCCCCGGCTTCGAGGTGGAGGTGGAAGAGGTCTTCCGGCCATGAGCCGCCTCTTCGACCGCCAGCGGCGCTTCCCCCCCATCGGGCCCGAGGGACAAGAGAAGCTCCGCCAAAAGCGGGTCACTGTCGTGGGCCTGGGGGCCCTCGGCACCGTGATGGCCGAGCGCCTGGCGCGCGCGGGCGTCGGCTACCTCAAGCTCATAGACCGCGACTTCGTCGAGGAGTCCAACCTGGGCACGCAAGCCCTCTACACGCAGAAGGACGCGGAAGAGCTTTTGCCCAAGGCCGTGGCCGCCGAAGCGCGCCTTCGGGCGATCCATCCCGAGATCGCCGTCGAGGGGATCGTCGCGGACGTAAACCCCGAGAACGCCGAAGAGCTTCTTCATGGCGCCGACATCGTTCTCGACGGGACGGACAACTTCGAGACGCGGCTGCTCCTCAACGACGTCTGTGTGAAACGCAACCTCCCTTGGGTGTACAGCTCGGTGGTGGAGGGGTACGGCCAGACGATGGCGATCGTGCCCCGGAGGACGGCCTGCCTGCGCTGCCTCTATCCCCGCGTCCCGGAGCCGGGGGCGCTACCCACCTGCGAGACGGCCGGGCTTCTCGTTACGGCCCCTGCGGTGGTGGCCGCTCTTGCAGCGACCCAGGCGCTCCGCCTGATGCTGGGCGTGGAAGAGGGGCTCCCTTCCGAGCTTGTGCACTGGGACGTCTGGGAGATGCGAGGGCGGGCGGTCCCCGTCGCCCGTCGCCCCGATTGCCCCACGTGCGGGCAGGGGCGCTTCGAGTTCTTGGAGGGCCGAGGCCAGAGGGCGGTTGTGCTCTGCGGTCGGGATGCCGTCCAGCTCCGCTTCGACAACGCGAGCGATCCGCTTCCTCTCGACAGGATCGCGGCGCGCTTGCATGCCGCGGGCGTCGTGCGCGCCAACGAGCACTTGGTGAGCTTCCGCCCCCACAGGCAGAGCGTCGAGCTGGTCGTCTTCCGGGACGGGCGGGCCATCGTCAAGGGCGTCCGCAGCGAGTCGGAGGCCCGCGGCCTCTACGCCAAGTACGTCGGCGTCTAGCTCAAGCTAGCTCGCTAGC
>JALUUA010000037.1 GCA_027021605.1 Candidatus Bipolaricaulota bacterium
CCTGGTTGTCCGTCACCGTGAGCGTCACCCGGTAGGTGCGGGCGGTGGTAAAGCGGACGTTCACCCGTACGCCGCGGGCCTCCACCACCGTGGTCCCCTCGAAGACCCAGCGCCACTCGACGATCGTCCCGTCGGGGTCCGAGGAGCTCGAGCCGTCAAAGGTGACGACTTGGTTGACGACGGGCGAGCTCGGGCTGTAGGTGAAGCGGGCGATCGGCGGCCGGTTCTGATCGGGCCGATCGCTGATGGCAAAGGCCGCCACGTCCCAGGCCCACAGAGTCGAGGGGTTGATCGTTTGAATGCGCTGGGCGATGGCGGAGCGGAAGGTGTTCGGGTCCGTGAGCGACGGGCTCTGCAGCCCGTGGAGCCCCAGGTTCAGGGGGCGATCGGCCAACACGGCGTGGAGGTGCTCCATCCCCGTGGGAGGGGCTACCTGGAGGTGGGAGACCCCCAGAAGCTCCGCCAGATCGTACGTACCCGCCCGCAGGAAGGCGTTCCCCGACTCCGTTTGGGGATAGAGGATCTGCACGTAGCCCTGCGGGTTGACGTCGTAGACGTAGACGTATCCGTCGGCGCTTGTGGTGAACGTGACCCCGATGGGGTCGCCCACGAAGTACGTCTTGCGGTCCGTATCGATGTCGACGCTCAAAGCGGGCGGGGATTGCCCCTGCACCGTGATCTGAGCCGTGTTGTTGTTCTCGTCCGCCTCGCTCACCTGGTGGAAGGGGTCCACGATCGCGGTGAAGGTCTCCACGGACGCCGAGAGCGGCTGCTGGAAGCTCAGCTGCACGGACCCGCCCGCGGCCAGGCCACTCAAGTTCACCCGGCTCGTGCCCGCGCTGCCCCGGAGGTCCACCGCAAACGGCCCGGCAGCGGCGTTCCCCTGATTGGCCACGGTGATCGCGAAGCTCACGGTGTCGCCCACGCGCGGGTTCGGCGGCGAGAAGCTCGTCCCCGTGATCACGAGATCCGGGAGCTGGGGGACCTGCTGGGCCCGGACCGTGAGCTGGACGGCGTTGTTCGTCTCGTCGGACTCGTCCACCTGGCCCAAGGGGTCCACGACGAGGGTGATCGTGTCCTGGGTCCGGCGCACCTGGCGCTGGAAGCTCACGCTCGCGGAGGCCCCGGCGGCCAGCCCCGAGAAGCTCTGCTGCAGCGTCCCGAAGGAGTCCTGGAGCTGGACGGCGAACGGGCCCGCCGCGGCGTTCCCCCGATTCTGCACTTGGGCCGTCACGGTGATGAAGTCCCCGATGCGGGGCGAGGCCGGGGTGAAGGTCGCGTTCACGAGGGTGAGATCGGGCCTCTGCGCGATCGAGGGGGTGAGGTTCAAGCGCCCGGCGCCGTACTGGGTGGCCGAGCCCATGGGGATCGCGTCCCCCTTGAGTTTGGCCTCCAGCTGGGCCGCCCCCAGCGAAGGGTTCTCGGAGAGGAGCAACGCGGCGGCGCCCGCGACGTGGGGCGCGGCGGCGCTCGTCCCGAAGAAGGGGTTCCACCCCGAGGTCGAGACGGTCACGCCGCTGGGCCCTACCAGGTCGGGCTTGAGCCGCCCGTCGGGGGTGGGGCCCTGGGAGCTGAAGGGGTCCAGCGGCCCCGTGGTCCAGTTCTGGAAGCTCACGGACCCCACGGCCAGCGCGCAGCTGCAGTCCGCCGGGGTGACGATGCTCCCCGAGGCGACCGAGGGGGTGAGGTCCTGGTTTAAGTTGAAGATCGAGAGCGCGTAGGGGACGCTCACGCTCGCGGGCCGCACCCGGATCTCGTAGGTGTCCGTCGCCGGGGCCGTGAAGAAGAGCGTCTCCGTGGGCGGCTGGGTCCCGTTCTGGAGGCGCTCCGAGGCGGCCACGATGGCCCCGCTGCTGTTTACGACGTAGAGATCGTAGTCCTGGGAGGTGCGCGGCCAGTCGTTCCAGGTGAGGAACACTTGGACGGGCTCCCCGGCGCGGGCGCTCAGTTGAAGTCCCTCGACCCCGGGGGCGAACTCCGCCCAGCCGTCCCCGTCGCCGTCGGCGGCGAACCCCTGCCAGTGGCGGCGGGCGTAGTTCCCCGCGGCGTTGACCCACACGATCCCCGCGGAGCGGGCCCGCTGGGCGGCTGCGGCAATGGGACCCGTCCCGTCGTAGAAGTTCGTGTTGAACCACGCCACGGAGTGGTTGATGATCTGGACCCCCTGGCGGATCGCCTCGTCCACGGCGTTCTCCAGCCCCACCTCGTCGGCCACCTTCATGAGGAGCAGCTGGGCGTTGGGGGCCATGTCGTAGACGATCTCGGCCACCGCCGTCCCGTGGGAGGTCGTCCCCTCGATCCCCGTGCCCGTGAAGTCAAACGTCAGGACGTTGGCGGGCAGCTCCCCCCGCGCTTGGGCCGCCGAGAGGCCCGCAAACCCCAAGTCGATGATCGCGATCTTGACCCCCTGGCCCCGGACCCCGTTGCTGTGGAAGAGCGAGGCCCCCGTGAGGGCCACCCCCTCGCTGACGACCTGGGCGGCGGGGACCAGGGGGGGACGCACGAAGCGGATCCCGCTCAGCTCCGCGAGCTTGAGCAGCAGCTCCAGGGGCTGCCCCGTAAGCGGGATGCGCACCTTGAGAAAGCTGCGCGAGGCCGAGACGATGAGGTCGCTCCCGAGGGTCCGCGCGACGGCGGAGGCGATCGCGGCCGCCGGGCCCGACACTTCCGCGACGACGATCACCGCGTTCCCCTCCACGGGGATGCCCGCGCGGCTCGCCTGCTGCGCCACCCCCTGGGCGCTCGCCCGGGCGCTCTGGGCCGTGCCCAGCAGCTGGGCGAGCGCGCTGTCGACGTTGGGGCTCGGCGCGGACTTTTCGCCCTGTTGGGCTTGGACGCTCACCCCGGAGCCCGCGGGCCCCCCCGGTCCGAACGCCAGGGCGAGCAAGCCCACGACGAGCAGGAGCGCGCCCCACCTCCCCACGTTTGCTTTCACTGGAAATCCCGTTCGGGTTTTTACAGCGTCTCTCGTGCGGTTCCTCCTCCGTGTGCTCATGGCTCTTCTCCTTCGTCTCGTCGTCGGATGCCCCTAGGGTGCGGCGGGCTGGGGCCGGGTGGGCGGGCGGACGAACCCCACCGCCGGGTCCCGGGCCAGCTCCACCAGGCGGTGGATGAGCGCCTGGGCCCGGATCAGCCGCTCCGACTCCGCTTCTACGACCAACTCCAGCGCGGGGGAGGGCATCGCACCCGGCGCGCTTCGCTCGATCACCACCCGGACCCGCAGCCCCGAGCGCTCGATCCCCTTCTCCCGGGCGTAGGCGGCCCAGTCGGGGGCCAGCGTCAGCCCGTACAGCACGGAATCCAAGCGGACGCCCTCCGGGGGCGCGGGCTTGGCCGGGACGATGTAGGGCTCCGGGGCCAGGGGGTCCGCAGGGGGCAGCAGGCCGAAGGGGGCCAGGGCCTGCTGAATCCGCCCGAGGTCCTCGTCGGTAAGCTCTGTCTTAGGCAACTTGGGCGATACGATCAGCTCGTAGGAGCCCGTCTGCTGCCCCGAGGGCCTCAGGTGCAGGGCCCAGTCGGGCTCGTCCAAGTGCAGCCAGAACCACTGTCGGTCCACGACGAGCCACGGCGGGGCGAAGAACGCCGCTTCCTGGGCCGGGTCGCAGGCGGAGCAGGGCGTCATCCCACGGAGATACGTGACGTTTCCGTCCGTTTGGATGCGGATCCAGTAGCCGAGCTGCTGGGCCGTTTGCACGATCTCGACGACGTTTGCGGGCACGGACGGGAGCAGCGCGCGGAAGTGGCGCGGGGCCTCTACGGCCGCGCCGCCGACCGCCGCCGCGTAGCCGTACCCTGCCCCTGCGGGAGGCGGCGGCCCGGAGGCGGCCGCCAGCGCGATCAGGGCGGCTCCCAGACCGAATCCCAGAGCGCATTGGGCTTTCATCGGGTCCTCCTTCGCGTTGCGGGTCAATGAAGACTGAAGACGCAAGCTGCACGGGGCGCGCGGGGGGAGGGGGGAGCCGGTGGGCTCCCCCCTTTTCGTGTCCCCGCTGCCGTCCCCGCTACCAGGTTCCGAAGCGGAAGCAGATGATGAACTGGAAGCCGGGCACGTCCACGAGCACGAGACAGACCTGGACCTCGAGGGTGATCTGGCCC
>JALUUA010000038.1 GCA_027021605.1 Candidatus Bipolaricaulota bacterium
CCGCCTGCAGTTCAAGGAAGCCATGGACCGGGCGGGGGTGCCCACCCTCCGGGGAGAACTCGTGGGCTCTCGGAAGGAGGCCGAGGCCGTCGTGAAACGTTTGGGGCTCCCCGTGGTGGTCCGCCCCTCGTTCACGCTGGGCGGCGGGGGCGGGGGCTTCGCCCGCACCTACGAGGAGTTCTGCGCGATCGTGGAGCGCGGCTTGGCGGAAAGCCCCGTCCACGAGGTGCTCATCGAGGAGTCGGCGCTGGGGTGGAAGGAGTTCGAGCTGGAGGTCATGCGGGATCGGGCGGACAACGTGGTAATCATCTGCTCGATCGAGAACTTCGATCCCATGGGGGTCCACACGGGCGACTCCATCACGGTCGCCCCGGCCCAGACCCTGACGGACCGGGAGTACCAGCGGCTGCGGGATCTCTCTATAAGGGTGATGCAGGCCGTCGGCGTGGAGACGGGCGGCTCGAACATCCAGTTTGCGGTCCACCCCGAGACGGGCCGGGTGGCGGTCATCGAGATGAACCCGAGGGTCTCGCGCAGCTCCGCGCTCGCCTCCAAGGCCACGGGGTTCCCCATCGCCAAGATTGCCGCGAAGCTGGCCGTGGGCTACACCCTCGACGAGCTGCCCAACGATATAACAAAAACCACAAAAGCGGCCTTCGAGCCCACCATTGATTATTGTGTGGTAAAGATCCCGCGCTGGGATTTCCCGAAGTTCCCGGGGGCCTCCCGGCGCTTGGGGACGGAGATGAAGTCCGTCGGCGAGGTCATGGCCATCGGGCGTACCTTCAAAGAAGCCCTCCAGAAGGCGATCCGCTCCCTGGAGATCGGGGCGCCCGGCCTGGTAGACCCGTATGGGGGCCAGCAGCCCCTCCTCCCCGAGGCGCTCCGGGATCAATTAGAGGAGCCGACGCCCGAGCGGGTCTTTCGGCTCTACGGGGCGCTGCGGGCCGGAATCCCCATGGAAGCCCTCTCCGAGTGGACCGGGATCGACCCCTGGTTCCTAGCGCAAATGAAGCAGATCGCCGACCTGGAGGGCGAGCTTCGCTCCTACACCCTCGAAACCGTACCCCAGAACGTGTTGGGGAAGGCAAAGCGTTACGGCTTCTCCGACGAGGGGCTCGCCCGCTTGTGGGGCGTTGCCCCCGAGGACGTGCGGACCCGACGAAAGGCCCTAGGCGTAAAACCCGCGTACAAGACGGTGGACACCTGCGCGGCGGAGTTCGAGGCCGAGACCCCCTACTTCTACTCGACGTACGAGCCCTACTGCGAGGCCCGGCCCTCCTCCCGCCGCAAAGTGTTAATTTTGGGAGGCGGGCCCTACCGCATTGGCCAGGGGATCGAATTCGACTACTGCTGCGTGCAGGCGGCCTTCGCCCTGAGGGAGCTGGGGTACGAAACGCTCTTTCTCAACTGCAACCCGGAGACGGTCTCCACGGACTACGACACCTCGGACAAGCTCTACTTCGAGCCCGTCACCCTGGAAGACGTCCTGAACGTCGTGGAGCTGGAGAGGCCCGAGGGGGTGATCGTGCAGTACGGGGGCCAGACGCCCCTGCGCTTGGCACGGGGGCTCCAACGAGCGGGGGTCCCCATCTGGGGCACGCCCCCGGAGCAGATCCACCGGGCCGAGGACCGGGGGGAGTTCGACGCCCTCTTAGAGCAGCGTAAGATCCCCCGCCCGCGGGGGACGAGCGTTCGGTCCTTGAGGGAGGCCAAGCGGGCGGCGCGCGAGCTGGGGTATCCCGTCTTGGTGAGACCCTCGTACGTGCTGGGGGGCCGGGCGATGGCGATCGTCTACGACGAGGAGGACCTCGAGCGCTACATCCGCGAGGCCACGGAAGCCTCCCCCGAGCACCCCGTGCTCATGGACCAGTTCCTAGAGGGAGCCGTCGAGGTGGACGTGGACGCGGTGGCCGACGGTCGGGAGTGCGCCATCGCAGGGATTATGCAGCACATCGAGGAGGCGGGCGTCCACTCCGGGGACAGCTCCTGCGTGCTCCCGCCCTTTTCCCTCTCCTCCGCGGTCTTGGAGAAGCTTCGGTTCTATACGAAGGAGCTGGCCCGGGCCCTGGGCGTCGTGGGCCTCATGAACGTGCAGTACGCCGTCTTGGGACAGGAGGTCTACGTGTTAGAGGTGAACCCGCGCGCCTCGCGGACGGTGCCCTTCGTGAGCAAGGCCACGGGGGTCCCCTGGGCCAAGGTGGGCGCGTGGGTCATGGCCGGGAAATCCTTGAAAGAGCTAAACGTCCCCGAGGAGCCCGCGCCCTGGGGGTACGCCGTCAAGGCCCCGGTCTTCCCCTTCGAGCGCTTCTGGGTGGACCCCGTCTTAGGGCCCGAGATGAAGAGCACCGGCGAGGTCATGGGCTTAGGCGAGACCGTGGGTGAAGCGTTCTTGAAGACCCAGCTGAATCTTAAGACGAAGCTTCCCGTCCGAGGTGGGGTCTTCGTGAGCGTGAGCGACCCGGATCAGCCCAAGGTCGTCCCGATTGCCCGCAGGCTCTGGGAGATGGGCTTTCGGCTGTACGCCACGCGGGGGACCGCCCAAGCGCTGGAGGGGGCGGGCCTTCCCGTGGAAAGGGTCTACAAGCTGGGGGAGGGACACCCCAACGGACTCGATCTTCTGAAATCGGGGAAGGTACACCTCGTGATCAACACCCCCTTAGGGAAGGCATCCCATCGGGACGACGCGCACATACGCCTTGCGGCGATGCGGGAGCGCCTGCCGTACGTAACCACCTTGGAGGGGGCCCGCGCGCTGGTGGAGGCGATCGAGGTCTATCAAAATGGAAAGGTCTCGACCTCCGCACGGATACCCCATTAGTGAATTCTATGTCTACCCTTTACTGAGAGGCGCATCATGGCAGGCGAAGGACAGGGACGACGAGAGCATACCTCTTATACGGGATGACCTCTGCCTCCACTTCCCATACCTTGCGGATAAGCTTTGGGGTCAAGACCTCGTGAGGCCGCGCACAGGCGACTAA
Source organism: Candidatus Bipolaricaulota bacterium (assembly GCA_027021605.1). GTDB lineage: Bacteria > Bipolaricaulota > Bipolaricaulia > RBG-16-55-9 > RBG-16-55-9 > JALUUA01. The sequence continues at coordinate 2,985 of JALUUA010000038.1, forward strand.
GTGCCCCCGGGAGAGGACCGCGACTCGATCGGCGTAGCGCAGCGCCCCGTTGAGATCGTGAAGGGCCGCCACCACGGCGATCCCCTCCTCGTCCACCCACTGCCGGGCGAGCTCCAAGATCTCCAGCTGATATCGCAGATCCAGGTGGACCGTGGGCTCGTCTAAGAGCAGAATCTGGGGCTCCTGGGCCAGGGCCATCGCGAGGAAGACCCGCCGCCGCTCGCCTCCGGAGAGCTCCCCGATCCCGCGCCCCTCGAGTTCCTCCAGACGCAGGAGTCGGAGGGCCCTTCGGACGGCCCGCTCGTCGTGTTCCGTCCAGGGGGAGAGCCTGCCGCGGTGGGGGTGCCGCCCCCACTCCACCAGCTCGCGAACCGTAAAGTCGAACTCCACGTGGGGCTCCTGCTCGACGGCTGCGAGCTGCCGGGCCAGCTCCCGCGGCGTAAGCTCCTCCAGCCTGCGGAAATCGAGATAAACCGCGCCCGTTCGTCCTCGCGTGGGAAGCACTCCCGAGAGCGCCCGGAGCAGCGTGCTCTTCCCCGAGCCGTTCGGCCCCAAAACGGCCAGGAACTCCCGCTCGTAGACCTCCAAGGAGACGTCCCTTAAAGCTTGGACTTCGCCCCCATGAGGGTAGGAGAACGAGAGTCCCTCGACGCGGAGCCTCGCCTTGGCCTTGGGGGTTCGGGGGCTCATCGGGCGACACCTCCTCGGGGGGCCGGGCGCCGCAGCAGCAAATACAGGAAGAAGGGCGCGCCGCAGAGCGCCGTGAGCACCCCCACGGGCAGCTCGAGGGGCGGCAACGCGATGCGGGCGGCGGTGTCCGCCATCACCAAGAAGAGGGCCCCGCCCAGCGCCGAGGCCGGGAGGAGCGCGCGATGATCGGGGCCCAAGACGAGCCGGAGGGCGTGCGGCGTGATCAGCCCTACAAACCCGATCGTCCCAGCCAGGGCCACCGCCGCGCCCGTAAGGAGCGTCACCACCCCCAGCAGGAGCTTCTCCAGGCGCTCGGGACGGACC
>JALUUA010000039.1 GCA_027021605.1 Candidatus Bipolaricaulota bacterium
GAGGCCCGCGCCCACGGGCACACGGAGCCCGACCCCCGCGAGGATCTCTCGGGGCGGGACGCGGCGCGCAAGGCGCTCATCTTAGCGCGCCTGCTGGGCTACCCCCTCGAGCTGGAGGACGTCGACAGGGAGGGGCTCTACCCCGCGGAGTGGGACGCGCTCAGCGTTGAGGAGTTCATGACCCGCCTCCCCGAGCGGGACGCCCACTATCTGAAGCTCTCCCGAGACGCAAAGGCCCAAGGGCGAACGCTGCGCTACGTCGTCGAGGTCGCGGGGGGCCGGGCGCGGGCGCGCCTGGAAGCGCTGCCGCTTGATGATGAGCTGGTGCGCCCCGGCGTGGCCGACAGCGTCGTCGCGTTCTACACAGAGCGCTACGGGGAGGCGCCCCTGATCGTGCGCGGCCGGGGCTCGGGGCCGGAGCTTACGGCCTCGGGGGTGCTGGCCGACGTGCTCGTCCTGGCCTCCATGGACGCCTCCATGAGCGTGTAGGACGGACTCTGCGCGCTTCTCGGCCTCTCGGACGCCGTCTTCCCCTTTCGCTCGCAGGGGGATAAGATGCCCGGTAGGGTGTAAGATGGGGGAGAAGAAGGACCGCGATGGCGAAGAAGGTCTTGGTGGTGGACGACGAGCCGAAGATCGTGCGGCTGGTGCAGGCGTACTTGGAGCGGGCGGGCTTCCGGGTGATCCCGGCCTACCGGGGCCAGGAGGCCCTCGACCTCTTTCACCGGGAGGAGCCGGCGCTCATCGTCCTCGACCTCATGCTCCCCGACCGGGACGGAATGGACGTGGCGAGGGAGATCCGCAAGAAGTCGGACGTGCCGATCATCATGCTCACCGCCCGCACCGAGGAAGCGGATCGGGTGGCGGGCTTGGAGCTGGGGGCCGACGACTACGTCGTAAAACCCTTCAACCCCCGGGAGCTGGTGGCCCGGGTGCGCGCGGTGCTCCGCCGGGCGGAGGGCCCGCCCAAGCCCCGCGTCCTCGAGGTCGGGTCCCTCAAGATCGACCTGGACAGCCACGAGGTGTGGCACCGCGGGCGCAGGGTAGACCTCACCCCCACGGAGTTCCAGCTCCTGGCGACGCTGGCCGAGCAGCCCGGCCGCGTTTTTACGCGCCTGCAGCTCATCGACGCTCTGTACGGCACCACGTACGCCACCTCGGACCGCACCGTGGACACCCACATCAAGAACCTGCGCCGCAAGCTGGAACCCGACCCCAAGAACCCGCGCTACATCGTCACGGTCCACGGGGTCGGCTACAAGTTCCAGGGGGAGGAGGGCGCATGATCCCCCTCGAGCGGCTCCGGCGCGGGCTCCGGCGCCTGGGGGACGTCCCCTTAAGCGTCAAGCTCCTCGGGGTCATCCTGGGCATCATCCTCATCGGGGTGCTCGTCTCCACCGCGCTGCTCAACCAGCTGACGAAGGAGCAGTTCGCGCGGTTTAACACCCTCCGCACCCTCACCTACGCGCCCACGCTCGTCCCCCTCTTTGCGGACTACTACGCGCGGTTCGGCAGCTGGGAGGGGATCGAGCGCCTCCTGGGGGAGGACCTCGACGCCTCGCAGGCCATGAGGCGCATGCACGAGTGGATGATGCGGGATCACACGATGTCCCCGGAGATGATGGCCTACATGATCATCGCGATGTACGACGTCATGCTCGCCGACGGGGAGGGCCGCATCGTGCTCGACCCGGATCGGGCCTACCTGGGCCAGCGGGTCCCGGTTCGGGTGCTCGAGCGGGCGGGGATCCCCATCGAAGTCGGGGGGCGGACGGTCGGCTGGCTCGTCTCCGCCACGGCGCTCAGCCTGTTCAACCCCCTGGAGCAGGAGTTCCTGCGGTCCGTGCAGCGCTCCATCCTGGTGGCGGCGCTGGCGGCGGGCACGATCGCCCTCCTTCTGGGGGGGCTCTTCCTCCGGCAGGTGATCGCCCCCCTGCGGCGCCTGGATGAGGCCGCCCGCCGGCTCGCCCACGGCGACCTCTCGCAGCGGGTCCCCGTCCACGCCCGCGACGAGCTGGGGCGGCTGGCGGAGACGTTCAACGAGATGGCCGCCCGCCTCCAGCGCTCCGAGGAGCTCCGCAGGCGAATGATCCAGGACATCGCCCACGAGCTGCGCACCCCCCTTACGGTGATCCAGGGGAACCTCCAGGCGATCCTGGACGGGGTCTTCGAGCCCACGCCGGAGACGATCGCCTCGATCCACGAGGAGAGCCTTCTGCTGAGCCGCCTGATTCACGACCTCCGGGAGCTGAGCCTGGCCGAGGCGGGGGAGCTGCCCCTGCACAAGCAGCGCGTCGACCTGCGGGAGGTCGTCCGCCGCGCGGCGACGGCCGTCCAGCCCCGCCTGGAGGCCAAGGGGGTCGAGCTGCGGCTGGAGCTGCCCGAGGAGCCGCTGCCCGCGGAGATCGACCCCCAGCGGATCCGCCAGGTGCTCCTGAACCTCCTGAGCAACGCGGAGCGGTACACGCCCGAGGGGGGGCGGATCGCGCTCCGCGCCGAGCGCCGGGGCGGGGAGATCCGGGTGAGCGTCTCGGACAGCGGGCCGGGGATCCCCCCCGAGGACCTCCCCTACGTCTTCGAGCGCTTCTGGCGGGGAGACAAGGCCCGCACCCGATCCAGCGGCGGAACCGGTCTGGGCCTGGCGATCGCCAAGCAGCTCGTCGAGGCCCACGGGGGGAAGATCGAGGTCGAGAGCGCGCCGGGGCGGGGGGCAACCTTCATGTTCACGCTGCCGCTCGCCGCGGGCTCCCCGGGCGCCTCGGACGCCCCGGATTCGGGATCGGGATCGGAGTCAGAGTCAGAATCAGAATCGAAAGAAGCCCCCTCCGCCCTGCGGTCCGCCTAGGATAGGAGCAGGGTTCCCAGCCCGAGCAGGAAGAAGAACCCGCAGATATCCGTCACGGTGGTGAGGAAGATCGTGGAGGCCAGGGCGGGGTCGGCCCCCAGGAACCGCAGCCCCAGGGGGATGAGCGCCCCGAAGACCCCGGCCATGATCAAGTTGAAGATCATCGCCAGCGCCACGACCGCGCCCAGCATCGGGTCCCCCTGCCAGAGGTAGGCGATGAGGGCGACGATCGCGCCGATGATGAGCCCGTGGATCGCGCCCAGCAGGCCCTCCTTGAGCACGATACGCCAGCCCTCGCCGGGGCGCACCTCCCCCAGGGCGATCCCGCGGACCACGACGGTCACGGTCTGGGAGCCCGCGTTCCCCCCCTGCCCGGCGATGATGGGCATCAGGACCGCCAGGGCCGTCACCTTGGCGATCGTCCCCTCGAAGAGCGCCACCACCGCCGCGGCGGCAAACGCCGTCACCAAGTTGATGAGCAGCCAGGGGAGCCGCCGTCGCAGCGACTCGTGCCAGGGATCGAGCGCCTTGTCCTCGGGGGCCACCCCCACGAGCCGCTGCATGTCCTCCGTCTCCTCCTCGCGGATGGCGTCGATGACGTCGTCGAACGTCACGATCCCGAGGAGGCGCCCCTCGGCGTCGACCACGGGCAGCGCCAGGAAGTGGTAGCGGTCGAAGATCCGGGCGACCTCCTCGGCGTCGGCGTCCACGGGGACCGTCACCACGTCGCGGCGCAGGATCTCCCGAATGGGGGTCTTCGGGGGGCTCAGAATGAGGTCGCGCATGGAGAGCACGCCCCGCAGCTGGCGGTCCTCGTCGACCACGTAGGCGTAGTAGAGCGTCTCGGCCTCGTCGGCCATCTGCCGTAAGCGCTCGATCGCCTCCTCCACGGTGAGGTCCTCGGGGAGGGCCACCACGTCGGGGGACATGAGCCCGCCCGCCGTGTCGTGGGGGTAGGCGATCAGCTCGCGGATGACCCGGGCTTCCGCGGGCTCGACCCGCGAGAGCACCTCCTCCCGGACGGACGGGGGCAGCTCCTCGAGGACGTCGACGGCCTTGTCGGGCCACATCTCCTCGACGAAGTCGGCCGCCTCCCCCTTGCGCAGGCGGGCCAGAAGCGCGGAGGCGTCCTCGGGGTCCATGTGCTCGAGGACCTCCACGGCCAGCTCCGCGGGCAGCTCCCGCAGCCGCGCCAGGGCCTCCCCCTGCGGCCTCCCCTCCAGCTCCTCGGTGAGCCGCACCACCTCGGGCTCGGGGTACTCGCGCGGCCTCTCCCCCTTTGGCTCCGGCTTGGGCTCCTGCCTTTGCCCTCGCTCTCGCCCTCGTCCTCGTTCTCGTTCTTGCTCTTGCTCTTGCCCTTGGTTTCGGTCCTTCCGACGCTCCTCCGCCGACATACAAAAACCCCCTTCTAGGGACGAAGACTGCTCTATGCCCCTACGATACGATACGCCCGAAATAAGCAACACCAGGAGGGAAACCCGGCGGCTTGATCCCCGGGGCGGGATATTTTACACTCGTTTTGGAGGGGATCAAGATGGCGGGCCACTCGAAATGGGCCAACATCAAGTACCGCAAGGAGAGACAGGACCAGCTGCGCGGGAAGCTGTTCAGCAAGCTGGCCAAGGAGATCACCATCGCCGCCCGGCTGGGGGACCCGGACCCGGACAAGAACCCGCGGCTCGCCCAGGCGATCGAGCGGGCCAAGGCGGCCAACATGCCCAAGGAGAACATCGAGCGGGCCATCAAACGGGCCACGGGGGAGCTGCCCGGCCAGCAGTACGAGGAGATCCTGTACGAGGGGTACGGGCCCTTCGGCGTGGCGGTCCTGGTCCGGGCGGTCACGGACAACCGCAACCGGGCGGTCGCCGCGATCCGGAAGGTCTTCGACGACTTCGGCGGGAGCCTCGAGGGGTCGGTGGCCTGGCTCTTCGAGCGGCGGGGGGTCCTCACCCTCAAGGCCCGTCCCGATCAGGACCTGGAGGAGCTGCTGATGAGGGCCATCGACCTGGGCGCCGAGGACCTGGAGGAGAAGGAGGGCGAGGTCGAGATCTACTGTCCGCCGGACCAGCTGCGGGCCGTCAAGGAGGGCTTGGAGGCCCAAGGCGTCCGGATCGAGCGGGCGGAAGTCACCCTCGTCCCCAAGCAGACCGTCCCCCTCCGGGGGGCCGAGGCCGAGAAGATCCTCAAATTCATCGACAAGCTCGACGACCTCGAGGACGTCCAAGAGGTGTACGCCAACTTCGACGTCCCCGAGGAGGTCATGGCCCAGGTGGGCTAGATCCCCCCGCGGGCTTTCAACTCGGACCAAGGAGGCCGATCCCTTGAAGCGCACAAGCCGTGTGAGATGGATCGCGATGGCGTTTGGGGTTGCCGTTGTCGGGGCGCTGCTGGCCCCGGCGTTCGTCTACGGGCAGGCCCTTCCCCTCCCGCCCGCACCCGTCGAGGTGGGGCTGCGGGTGCCGCTGGCCGGGTTTGTGGCCGTGGACGCCGCGGACTGGGTCCGTGTGGAGGCGGCGGCGGCCATCCCGGGGTTCAGCGCGCCCCTGGTGGACTTCGAGGGCCGGGGCGCCGTAAAGCTCTTCCCCGCGGGCTGGGAGCGGGAAGTGGCGGGCCTCCCCTTGCGGCCCTTCGTGGGCGGCGGGGTGGTGCTGCTGCGGGCCGTGGAGGGGTGGGCCTTCGGCTGGACGCTGCTGGCGGGCGCGGAGGCCCCGGCCCCGCGGTGGCAGCTCTCGCTCCCCCTGCAGCTGCACGCCGAGGGGAGCCTCACCCTGCTCCGGGGCGCCAGCGCCCCCACGGTCGTCCTCCAGCTGAGCCTGGGGGCCTCCTTCTCGCTCGCGAGTTTGCTCCCCTAGCGCCAGCGCTCTTTTTCCCCTTTCGATAGAGAGAAAGGGGAGACCGGCCCCGCCCAAACCGGGGCCGGTCTCCCTTCGAGGCAGCGGCGTCTGGGTCAGTCGTCAGTCGCAGGTGCCGTCGCCGCCGAGCGCCGTGGCGTTGGCGAACCCCAAGGGCTCCTTGATCCCGTCGCCGGAGTCATCCAGGAAGTCGCAGGGGTTGCCGTTCGACTTGGCGTCGTTGTAGAGGGCGAAGACGTCGTCGGCATCCACGTCCCCGTCGCCGTCGCGGTCCCGGCCGCCCGCCAGCTCGATGTATAGCGCGAGAAGGCCGGCGGCGTGCGGACTGGCCATGCTCGTCCCGGAGATCGTGTTGTAGCCGCCGTCGTTCCAGGTCGAGTAGATGCAGACGCCGGGCATCGCCAGGTCGACGTCCGCGCCGTAGTTGGAGAAGTTGGCGAGCGTGTCGTCCTCGTCGCTGCGGCAAGTGGGGCTCGCCAGCCCGCCGCCCTTCCCGTCGAAGTCGGCGATGGCCGAGACGGTGAGCACCTCGTCGTAGGCCGCGGGGGTGAAGCCGCTGGCGTCCGCGGAGTCGTTCCCGGCGGCGACGGCGTAGGCCACGCCCGCGGCCACGGAGTTGCAGATCGCCAGGTGCTCCGCGTCGTTGTTGGTGAGGCCGCAGTTGCCGTCGTCCTCGCCGGAGCCTCCCAGGCTCATGTTCGCGACGGCAATGCGATCCGCCCGCTCCGTCACCCAGTCGATCCCCGCGATGATGTCGCTGCTGGCGCACAGCCCGCCGTTGTTGCAGACCTTGACGGCCCAAAGTCCCGCGCCGGGGGCCACGCCCACCACGCCGATGTCGTTGTCCAACGCCGCGACCGTGCCCGCGACGTGGGTGCCGTGCCCGTTGCCGTCGTTCCAGTTATTCGGGTTTCCTCCGGTGAAGTTCACCCCTCCCAGGACGTTAAGATCGGGGTGATCCGCGTCGATGCCGCTGTCGATGATGGCAACCTCCACTCCAACGGAGACGGTGGTGTTCGCCAAGTCGAAGAGCTTATCCACCTCGATGCGGTCTATGCCCGTAGGCACCTCCTGGGGGGGCTGGCTGCTACCGCCCCCCGGCCCCTTGCCCGGCGGGGGCCCCTGGGAGATGCGACGCACCTTGTCCTGGCTGATAAAGAGAACTCGCGGGTCCTGGGCGATCCGCTGGGCCGCTTGGGCGGGGACTTGGAGGGCAAACCCGTTGAGGGCAAAGCGGTAGACGTGCCGCACCGCTCCCCCGTACCGGGCGGCCATCTCCTGTGCCGTCGCCTGGGGATCGACCCCCGGCTTGAGCACCACGATCCAGCGGTCGGGAAGGACCTGCCCCTGGACGAGCGCGTCCGAGCCCGAGTCGGGCAACCCCGGAGCTTGAGAGACCTCCCCTTGAGGACCGAAGAGCTGCGCGCAGCCCATCAACCCCAAGGCCAACACGAGCACGGCGCCGATGCCCCCACGTCGCACGTTGTTTCGCATGGAACCTACCCCCTTACTCTGCTTGGAATTGGGATTGATAAGGATTTTCCGCTCGTGATCGGCTGGGTGGATTACATTGCTCTCACCTCCCCCCGCGGCTCCGGGATGTCCGCGTTCTTGAGAAGGGAAGCGCATTCTTGCGCGTTTTCCGGAGCCTCGATATAAGTTTATGTAGACTAACCGGTTAGTACGAAGATTGTCAAGTCCGAAACCCGAAGGAGGTGAGGTCGGATGGCGACGCAGACGGCCGAGCGCCAGCCGAATCCCTGGCCCGCGTGGCTGGGCGCGATCGTCGGCCTCTGGGTGATCCTCTCCCCCTTCGTCCTGGGCTTTAGCGGCCTTGCGGCCGCGCTGTGGAACAACCTCATCGCGGGCGTCCTCCTCGTGGTCTTCGCGCTGTGGGCCCACTTCGGGCAGCGCCCCCAGGTCTACTGGGGGGACGTCGTCGTCGGGGCGTGGATGGTGCTCTCCCCCTTCGTGTGGGGCTTCTCCGGCGAGACGACGCCCCTCTGGAACAACGTGATCCTGGGCCTCCTCGGAGGGGCCTTCGGCCTGTGGGGCGCCCTGAAGTCGACGGGCTGAGCTCCTTCTTCCGTCCTCCAGAACCCAGCCATCGGAGAAGGTGGGGCCGTCTCGCGGGGGCGACCGCCGAGGCGGCCCCTCGTCTTCAGGGAATCGGGGGATTGCCCCGGCCCCGTCGCGTCCCGTAGAATTGCGATGGATTCTCACACACTTTTCATCCGCAAACGGAGGAGGGGCCCATGGGAAGGGCGAAGGTCCGCGGACGAGCGCCGGGGGCGCGGGGGCGGCTGCTGGAGGCGGCGCTGGAGCTGCTCACGGAGCGCGGCCCCGGCTTCTCCGTGGAGGACCTCACCCGCCGGGCCGGGGTCACCAAGGCGACCCTCTACTACCACTTTCGCAGCAAGGAGGCGCTGATCCGCGAGGCGCTGCAGCGGGAGATTCGCGGGATGGAGCGGGCTCTGGCCGTCTCCCCGACGGGCTCCCCCGAGGAGCAGCTCCGCCGGGCGGTCCAGGGGCTGGCGGACTGGGCCGCGGAGCGCCCCCAGCGCCTGCGGCTCCTGGTGCTCCCCTGGCAGCCGGACTCCGGCCTGCGCGCCCAGACCGTCCGCCGCTTCCAGCGGGAGCTGGTGCGCCTGCTGGCCAAGGTGCTCCTCGCCGGGCAGGCGGCCCGGCTGCTCGACCCCTCCTGGCCCACGGAGCTCCTGGCCGTGGCCCTCTACGGGGCGCTTGGCCACGTGGTCGAGCACCTGCGCCGCCAGGGCCGCCCCCTCGACCCCACGGAGCTTTCGGAGGCGCTTTTGGCCTTCCTGCTCCGCCGCCCCCTCTCCCCCCCTCCGGCGGGCCCCTCCCGGGTGCCTTGACGCCCTCCCCGCCGTCCCGTATACTGCCTTAGCACTCTGAAAGCGAGACTGCTAACAAGGGGACGAGCGCGCATGATCCGATTCGATAAGCTCACCGAGAAGGCCCAAGAGCTCTTCCAGGACTCCGCAGAACTCTTGGAGCGTTTTCAGCACAACCAGCTCGACGTGGAGCACCTCTTTTACGCGTTGGCCTCCAAGGAGGGCGTGGGGCGCGAGCTTTTGGAGGGGATGGGCGTTGAGGTCGAGGAGCTCCTCAGGGATTTGGAGGCCCTCCTCGGCGAAAAGCCCCAGGTCTCCACGGTGGCGGGGCAGCAGATCTACATCACCCCCCGCCTCGACGGGATCGTCCAGGCCGCGGAACGCGAGGCCCGGCGCCTCAAGGACGAGTACGTCGGCGTCGAGCACCTGCTCGTTGCCCTAAGTCGCGAGATGAACCCCAAGCTCCGCCGGGTGCTCGACAAGCACAACATCACCCCCGAGGCCGTCTACAACGCCTTACAGAAAGTAAGAGGGGCGCAGCGGGTCACGGACCGGGCTGCCGAGAGCCGCTATCAGATCCTGGAGCGCTACAGCGTCAACCTCACGGAGCTTGCCCGCTTGGGGAAGCTCGACCCCGTGATCGGGCGGGCGCGGGAGATCCGCCGCGTGGCCCAGATCCTCTCCCGGCGCAAGAAGAACAACCCCGTCTTGATCGGGGAGCCCGGCGTGGGCAAGACGGCGATCGTGGAGGGCTTGGCCCAACGGATCGTCCAAGGTCAAGTGCCCGACACCCTCAAGGACAAGGAGCTCATCCAGCTCGACCTTGCGGCCATGGTCGCGGGCGCGAAGTTCCGCGGGGAATTCGAGGAGCGCTTGAAAGCCGCCATCCGCGAGATCGAGGCGGCCAACGGGAAATTCCTCGTCTTTATCGACGAGCTGCACACCGTGGTGGGGGCCGGGGGGGCCGAGGGGGCCATCGACGCTTCCAACATCTTGAAACCCCCGCTCGCCCGCGGCACCTTCCAGGTGATCGGGGCCACCACCCTCGACGAGTACCGCGAGTACATCGAGACGGACCCCGCGCTGGAGCGGCGCTTCCAGAAAGTTCTGATCGAGGAGCCCACCGTGGAGGAAACCGTCGAAATCCTGCAGGGCCTCAAGCCCAAGCTGGAGGAGCACCACCGACTGAAGATCACCGACGAGGCGATCGAGGCCGCCGTGCGCCTCTCGGACCGCTACATCACGGATCGCTTCCTGCCCGATAAGGCCATAGACTTGATCGACGAAGCGGCCTCCAAGATCCGCATCGACAAGACGTTCGCGCCCCAGATCGAGGAGCGGGAGGCCCGCCTGCGGCGCCTGGAGGAGTCGCTCAAGCGAGCCGAGGGCCGCGCAAAGGAGCGCCTGGAGGCCCAGCGCGAGGAGCTTCAACAACAACTGGAAGAACTCCAGCGGGAGTGGGCCGCCCGCAGGGAGCGCACCCAAGTCACGGCGGAGGACGTGGCCGAAGTGGTCTCCCAGTGGACGGGGATCCCCGTGGAGCGGATGTTCGAGGAGGAGCGCGAGAAGCTCGCCCACATGGAGGAGAAGCTCCACGAGCGCCTGGTGGACCAAGACGAGGCGGTCAAGATCGTCTCCCAAGCCGTGCGCCGCGCGCGGGCAGGGCTCAAGGACCCCAAGCGCCCCATCGGGTCGTTTCTGTTCTTGGGGCCGACGGGCGTGGGCAAGACGGAACTCTCCAAGGCCCTGGCGGAGTTCTTGTTCGACGACGAGGACGCGCTGCTCCGCATCGACATGAGCGAGTACATGGAGAAGCACACCGTGGCGCGCCTGATCGGGGCCCCGCCTGGGTACGTGGGCTACGAGGAGGGAGGGCAGCTGACGGAGGCCGTCCGCCGCCGGCCCTATCGCGTGATCCTCCTGGACGAGATCGAGAAGGCCCACCGTGACGTCTTCAACGTGCTACTGCAGCTCTTGGATGAGGGAAGGCTCACGGACGGCCAGGGGCGGACCGTCGACTTTCGCAACACCCTGGTCATCATGACGAGCAACCTGGGGAGCGAGCACTTCACGCAGCCCAAGAGGATCGGGTTCGACGCGGGTGCGGGCTCCCGCGAAGATGAGAAGCAGCGGGAGCGGGCCTTTGAGGCCGTGCGCGCGCAGGTGCTCTCCGAAGTGCGAAAGTTCTTCCGGCCGGAGTTCCTGAACCGCCTGGACGGCATCGTCGTCTTCCGGCCCCTAGAGCCCGAGCACATCCGCAAGATCGTGGACCTCAAGCTGCAGGAGCTGGCGGACCGCCTGGAGGAGCAGGAGGTCGAGCTGGAGGTCACCGAGGCTGCCCGGGCAAAGCTGGCGGAGGCGGGCTACGACCCCCTTTACGGGGCCCGACCCCTGGCGCGGGTGATCCGCGAGGAGCTGGAAAACCCGCTGGCAAACAAGATCATCGACGGCGAGCTCCAGCCCGGCGACCGGGTGCGGGTGGACCTCGAAGGCGAGAAACTCACCTTCGAGCGGGTGGCCGCGGCAGCGGCAACGTCAGCCGAGCCGGAGGCGAAAACAGACGCAGAAACACACACAGAAACGGAAACGGAAGAAGCGGGAGCAGCGCGCAGCGCTTGATCCCCGTCATTGGACTCCGGCGCGGACTCCGTCTATAGTGGGCTGAAATTCCGCTGCGGGTAGCCCGTACGCCTTGAAGTGGGAGGGATTCCGCCAACTCCACCTCAAGGGATGGGAGCGGGTGGCGTAGCCGGTACGTCTTGGAGCGGGAGGGATTGGGATGCCGGTGAACACCGAAGAATACCGCATCGAGAGGGATTCGCTGGGGGAGGTCCGGGTCCCGGCCTGGGCCTACTGGGGGGCGCAGACCCAACGGGCCATCGAGAACTTTCCCATCAGCGGCCGTCGCTTTCCGCGGGCCTTTATAAGGGCCCTGGGGCTGGTCAAGCTCTGCGCCGCCCAGGTGAACCGAGAGCTGGGGCTCTTAGAGGATCGCTTAGCCGACGCGATCCGGCAAGCGGCCCGCGAGGTGGCGGACGGCACCCTCGATGAGCACTTCCCCCTCGACGTCTTCCAGACGGGCTCCGGGACCTCGACGAACATGAACGCCAACGAGGTGATCGCCAACCGGGCCTGCGAGCTTTTGGGCGCCGCGCGCGGGGACAAGGGCGTGGTGCACCCCAACGACCACGTCAACAAGGGGCAGTCCTCCAACGACGTGATCCCCTCGTGCATCCACATCTCCGCGGCCCTTCAAATCCACGAAAAACTGCTCCCCGCGCTGGAGCACCTCCGGAGCGCGCTGGAGGAAAAAGCGAAGGCGTTTGACGACATCGTCAAGACGGGCCGCACCCACCTCATGGACGCGATGCCCGTGCGCTTGGGGCAGGAGTTCGGAGGGTATGCCGCGCAGATCGCTTTGAGCCGGGAGCGCATCGAGGCCGTCCTCCCCCGGGTCTACGAGCTGGCGTTGGGGGGCACGGCCGTGGGAACGGGCATCAACACCCACCCGGAGTTCGGGAGGCGGATCGCGGAAGCTTTGAAGGGGGAGACGGGGCTTCCGTTCCGCGAGGCGCGCAACCACTTTGCCGCGCAGGGGGCGATGGAGACGGCCGCGGAGCTCATGGGCGCCCTCAAGACCCTGGCCGTGGCGCTCTACAAGATCGCCAACGATCTTCGCTGGATGAACTCCGGGCCGCAGGCGGGGCTGGCGGAGATCCGCCTTCCGGCCCTGCAGCCCGGCTCCTCGATCATGCCGGGGAAGGTCAACCCGGTGATCCCCGAGGCCGTGATGATGGTCGCGATGCAGGTCATGGGGGCCGACACCACCGTAACGGCCGCGGCGGCCTCGGGGAACTTCGAGCTGAACACCGCGCTTCCCGTGATCGCCGTCAATGTGCTGGAGTCCATCGAGATTCTCGCGAACGGATCGCGGGTGCTGGCCGACAAGTGCGTTGTGGGCATTAAGGCGAATCGAGAGCGGATGGAACAGATCGCCCAGCGAAACGCGATCTTAGCGACGGCGCTTGCGCCGCACATCGGGTACGACAAGGCCGCCGAGGTCGTAAAGAAGGCGATGGCGGAGGAGAAGACGGTCCGCGAGGTCGTCCTGGAGATGGGCCTCCTCCCGGAAGAGCAGATCGACGAGATCCTGAATCTGCGGAAGCTTACGTAGGTTGCGCCTTGATGCAGAGAAAGTATCATGAAGTATCATAAGGCCGCGAGGTGAACGATCTCATGGGGAAGTCGGTGCTGATTGAGCTGGACGTGCCCGAGGAACTCGAACGGTTCACCTTTCCTAGGGCTTTGGACGAACGCCTCCAAGAGCTATTGGACAAACAAGACCGCGAGGGAAAGCTCTCCGAACGCGAGCGCCGCGAGGCCGAGAGCTTAGTTGAGCTGGCCGAACTCCTTTCGCTGCTGCGCCTGAAGGCAGAACAAGCAGCGCGCGGCTCCTAAATCTCCATGTGAATGGCCCAAGCCTCGATTCCCTCAGACCTGCGAAAGAAGGTTATCGAGCGAGCGCGCGGTCGTTGTGAATATGGACGCGGACGTCACCCGCCTCCGTAGATCAACGATTGAAGCCTGTTTTTCAGTTTTGTCGTTCTAAGCAACGACGTCCCTACCAGAAAGGCATCCGCTCCCGCTTCCCATAATCGTCGGATCTTGTCGGGGGTCTCGATGCCGCTTAGGGCCCACACAATTCGATCTTTTGGGTGTCGGCGAAGGATGCGCTCCGTCTTTCCCAAATCGAGTTCGAGCGTCGCAAGGTCCCGGTGGTTGATCCCGATCATGTCCGCCCGCGTGGTCAAAGCTTCCTCGTACTCCCCTTCATCGCTCACCTCGAGGAGCACCTCAAGTGCCCGCGCGTGGGCCTCGGCAATCATCTCTCCGAGGGAGCAGCGGGCGTATCCCCGACGAAAGAGCGTCAGGATGAGCAACACCGCGCTCCCTCCCCACCGAGCGCAGGCGTCCAGCTGCACGGGATCGAGCACAAAATCCTTCATGAGCACGGGCAGGCCCGTCTGCGCGGCCGCTCCTATGAACGCCAAGGAGCCCCCGAAGTGATCCGGGTCCGTGAGGACGGAGATCCCCACGGCCCCCGCCTCGGCGTACGCTTTGAGTACGTGCCGGGGATCGCGGCCCCGCAGGAGGTCCCCATCCCCGCCCGCGACCGAGGGCGATCGGGGCTTGAGCTCCGCGATCACGGCATATCGGCCCCCGCGCCGTGCCCTTTCTATTGCCTCCCGGAAGCGGGGCCTTTGGACAGGGGGAAGGGCCCCCGGAGGGGGAGCCGAGCGGTAATAGCCCGACTCCACCCTCCGAAGCGCGTCCTGCGCGAAGCGATCGAGATGGTCCATCGTTGTCTCCTTCCTCATCGCGTCAGGGAGCACGGCCGGAGGCGTTCGTAAGCGCGATAAGCTGCTGGAGCTTCTCGTAGGCCGCCCCGCTCCGGAGGCTCTCCTCGGCCCGCGCGAGCCCCGCCTCCAGGGAGGGGGCCCCGCCGCCCACGTACGCGGCCGCCCCCGCGTTGAGGAGCAGCATCTCGTACCGCGACCCCTTCTCCTCCCCCTGCAGAAGCCTTCGGGCGACGCGTGCGCTCTCCTCGGGCCCAAGACCCTTTACGTCCTCGGGCCTTGCCCGCTTTAGCTCGAACGCCTCGGGTGTAAGCTCATAGTGCTTCACCCGACCGTCGGCGCCAAGCTCGCCCACGCGCGTGCGGCCCACCGTCGAGAGCTCGTCGAGCCCGTCCACGCCGTGGACCACCAGCGCCCGCCTTACGCCTAAGGCCCGCAGCACCTCGGGGTAGACGTCCACCAACGCAGGGTCGAAGACGCCCAGCAGTTGGGCCTCCACACCCGCGGGGTTGGTGAGGGGCCCCAGCAGGTTGAAGACCGTCCGCACCCCCAGGGCCTTGCGGACGGGCGCGGCGTGCTTCATCGCCGGGTGGAACGCCGGGGCGAACAGAAAGCCCACCCCGATCGCCTCGACGGCCCGCTGCACGATCGCGGGGGGAGCCGCGAGGTTCACCCCCAGGCGCTCGAGGAGGTCGGCGCTCCCACAGGGACTCGTCACCCCGCGGTTGCCGTGTTTGGCGACGGGAACGCCCGCCCCGGCGGCCACGAACGCCGTAAGCGTCGAGACGTTGAACGTCTTCACGCGCGCCCCGCCGGTGCCGCAGACGTCCGTAAGCCGCCCCCGGAAGCCCTTCACCCTGGGGGCGATACGAACGGCGGCGGCGCGCATCGCCCGGGCGAAGGCCGCGATCTCCCGCGGGGTTTCGCCCTTTAGGCGGAGCCCCAGCAGGAAGGCCCCGATTTGCGCCTCGGACGCCTCT
This sequence comes from Candidatus Bipolaricaulota bacterium, assembly GCA_027021605.1. GTDB lineage: Bacteria > Bipolaricaulota > Bipolaricaulia > RBG-16-55-9 > RBG-16-55-9 > JALUUA01. Next base: position 14,890 of record JALUUA010000039.1, read on the forward strand.
CCGCGCATGAGCTGCTCCATCGCCCGATACGCCAGCTCCTCCGGAAGATCCCGCCGTTCCGCCAGGAGCTTGAGGGCCTCAGCCATGGGCGTCGTCGCTACGGTCGTCACGGCGCCCCCACCTCCCAGCGGGCCCGCGCGGCCCCGGGCTTGGATTCCATAGGCGAGTCGAGCCCCAGGAAGTTGGCCAACAGGCGCGCGCCGTGCTCCGTGAGGATCGACTCGGGGTGGAACTGCACCCCCTCGATGGGGAGTTGCCCGTGCCGCAGGCCCATCACCTCGCCCCGCTCCCCTACGGCGCTCACCTCCAGATGGGGGGGCAGCGAGCCGGGGTCCACGATCAGGGAGTGATACCGCCCGGCGCGGAAGCCCTGCGGCAGCCCGCGGAAGACCCCCCGCCCGTCGTGGTGCACCCGAGACGCCTTCCCGTGGACCAGCTCGGGGGCCTCCCGAACGCGGCCCCCGTACGCCACGGCGATCCCCTGGTGCCCTAGGCAGACCCCCAGCGTGGGAACCGCGGGAGAGATCTCCCTCAGCACGTCGAGGCAGACCCCGAAGTCCCGGGGATTTTGCGGGTGCCCCGGCCCCGGCGAGAGCACGATGTGGGTGGGCCCAAGCTCCCGAATTTGGCGCAGGGAGATCGCGTCGTTGCGGAAGCAGAGGGGCTCGGCCCCCAGCTCCCCGAGGAGCTGCACCAGGTTGAACGTAAACGAGTCGTAGTTGTCGATCACGAGCACGCGGGGCCTCATCGCGATCCCTCCTCTCTGAGTTCTTGCCCTTGAGCAAGCGCCAGGGCCGCGCGCAGGGCGTCGAGCTTGCGCTCCGTCTCCCGGTACTCGTGGGCGGGGAGGGAGTCGGCGACCACGCCCGCGCCCGCTTGTAAGAAGAGCCGCCCCCGGGAGGCGAACAGCGTGCGAATCGCGATGGCGGTGTCGAGATCCCCCGTAAGCGACAGATACCCCACCACGCCCGCGTAGGGGCCGCGGGGTTCGGGCTCTAAGCGCTCGATCCACTCCATCGCCCGCAACTTGGGCGCGCCCGTCACCGTCCCGGCGGGGAACAACGCTGTCAGAGCGTCGAGGGCGTCGTAGCCCTCGCGGAGATCGCCCTCCACCCGGGAGACGAGGTGCTGGACGTGGCTGAAGCGCTCGAGGGTTTTGTATTGGGGCACCCGGACGCTCCCGAAGGCGCTCACCCGCCCCACGTCGTTGCGGGCGAGATCCACGAGCATCGCGTGCTCCGCGCTCTCCTTCTCGTCGGCCAGGAGCTCTTGGGCATAACGGGCCTGCTCCTCGGGGGTGCGCCCCAGGGGCCGCGTCCCGGCGATGGGGTAGGTGATCACCCTCCGCCCCCGGACGGCGACGAGCATCTCGGGGCTCGAGCCCCAGATCACGCGCTCCTCGGCGCTCCCGCGGTAGAACTCGAGCGCGTACATGTAGGGCGAGGGGTTGAGCTCCCTCAGACGGCGGTAAAACGCGAGGAGGTCGCCCGCGTAGGGGGCCGCAAGCCGGCGGGAGAGCACCAGCTGGAAGACCTCCCCGGCCCGGATCGCCCCGAGGGCCTCCCCCACGGCGGCCTCGAAGGCCCCTTGGGGAAGGGACTCCTCCCACGGGCCCACCCGGAGCTGTTCCCCCAAATCAGAAGGGGGAAGCCCCTTCGCGTTCGCGCGCTCCAGGCACTCCTCGACCTGGGAGAAGCGGTCCTCGCCGAAGGAGAAGTAGAAGGCCCGCCCGTTGCGGTGATCGAAGACGACGCCGTCGAGGTAGAGCCCCAGCTCCAGGGTGGGGAACGCCTCGTGCTCCCTCAGGGCGAGGGAGGGCTCCATGTGCCCAGCAAAGTCGTAGGAGAAGTACCCGACGAGCCCCCCGAGGTACTTGGGGTGCCGAACGTCCAGGGGCGGACGGTGCTCGCGCAAGACCTCGCGCAGCACGGCGAGCACATCCTTCCGTCGACCGCGTTCGAGGACACGCCCGTCTCGATACAGCTTGTCCCCCTTGAGGGTGAAGACGCACACGGGGTCGAAGCCCAGGTAGGAGAACTCCGCCAGGCGCTCCGGGCCGGGAGCGCTCTCGAGCAGGAAGCACGTTCGGCTCTTCCGCCGGAGCGCGGCGTAGAGCGCAAACGGGTCTCCCAGGGGGATCTCCCGAATCCGGAGCTGAAACCCTCGGGGTCGCCGGGAGGCGCTTACGGGGTTTTCAAGGGACGGGACTGCAGAAGAAGCCGAAGCCGGGGAGGAGTTAAGCCGGGAGGGAGGTGGGGAAGGCCGACCAAAGCCGATCACCCTTTACGCCGTAGTTACTGACCATTTGCGATCACCTCGCTTTCGATTTGTGCGGCTGTGGGCGGGATTCTAGCCGAGATCGCAGGAGAAGT
>JALUUA010000040.1 GCA_027021605.1 Candidatus Bipolaricaulota bacterium
TCGTCGTCCCGGCCCACAAAGAGGAGGCCGTCATCGCGGAGACCCTCCAGGGCTACCGGGACCTGCTGGGGGAGCGGGGCTTGCGCTACGAGATCCTGGTGGTGATGAACGGCTGTACCGATGGGACGCCGGAGCGCGTCGCCGCCCTGAGGGAGGCTCACCGCGAGCTGGGCTACGCCCTCCTCCCGCAGGCGGGGAAGGGGCGGGCCGTCAAGCTCGGCTTCCAGCTCGCCCGGGGGGATTGGGTCGGCTTCGTCGACGCCGACGGTCAGATCCCCCCCTCCGAGTTCGCCAAGCTCCTGCTCGTGCTCGAGCGGATGCCGGAGCTCGACGGCGTGATCGGCTCGAAGTACCGCGAACCCGCGCTCCACGAGGGGGAGGCCACCTCCCCACTGCGGGACCTGGCCGGAAGGGCGTTTAGCCTGCTGGTGCGGGGCCTCCTCGGGCTGCCCTATCGCGACACCCAGTGCGGGGCCAAGCTCTTCCGCCGCCGGGCCCTGCATGACGTCTTGGGGGACCTCACCCTCGAGAGCTGGAGCTTCGACGTCGAGCTCCTCCTCCACCTCCACCGCCGGGGCCGGCGGGTGGCCGAGGTCCCGATCGCGCTTCGCGCCGGCGGGCGCCCCTCCCAGCTGCGGACGCTCCGGGTCGCCCCGCAAATGCTGCGCGACGTCCTCGAGCTGCGCCGGCGGGTCTCGCCCCGGCCCGAGCCGTCGGCTTGGCGGGATGCCCGGGCCGAGGACCGGCGGCGCCTGGGGGAGATCCTCTGCCGGCTCGGGCTCCTGGAGCCCCGGGAGGTCGAGCGGGCGCTGGTCCGCCAGCGGCGGGGGCCGCGGCGGCAGCGGCTCGGCGAGATCCTCAGGAGCATGGGCCTCCTTACCCCCGAGGAGGTGCAACTCGCGCTCGCCCTGCAGCGCGTCTCGCCCGTATAATGCGGGCAGCATGCGGTCCTCGGTGCCGAAAGACTGTGCTCCTCTGGCTCAGCTGCGCTCCCTAAGAGGGTGGCTTCGCCCGAGCTTCTTATTAGCGGGCTCGCTCGCCCTCGGCGGCGGCCTCAATTACGCCTACCACATCGCGCTGGGTCGGCTTCTGGGTCCCCAGCTCTACGGGGCCTTCGGCGCCCTTTTAGGGCTCTTCTACCTGCTGTGGATCTTCAGCCAGAGCGTCCAGCTCCGCCTGGCGCGCCTGGCCGCGCTCGCGCCCCGCTTCCCTCCCGCGACCCTGAGGGCCGTCCTCGGCGGGGGGGTGGGCCTGGCGCTGGGCGTCCTGCTGCTGAGCGGGCCCCTGGCCGGGTGGCTGCGCTTGGAGACGCCCCTTTGGGTCGCCCTGGTGGCCGTCGTCTGGCTCCTGACCCTGCCGCTGCCCACGGCCAAGGGGGTGCTGCAGGGGCGGCAGCGCTTCGGGACGCTCGCCCTCCTGAACGTTTTGGAACCCCTGGTGCGGCTCCCCCTGGGGCTGGCACTCGTGTGGGCGGGGGCCGGGATCTACGGGGCTTGGGGGGCCTGGGGGCTGGCGGCGCTCCTGGTGCTGCCCGTCTCCCTCGGGGCCCTTCGGACCGGGGCCGGGCGGGGTCGCCCGACGTCGGCGAGGGCCCCCTCCCCTCCTACCCCCACACCCGGCGCCGAGGGGGCGGACGTCGGACCCGCGGTCCCGCTCCTGGCCGCGCTGGTGCTCGCCGTCCCGACCAACGTCGACGTGCTCCTCGCCAAGCACGCCTTCCCCCCCGAGACGGCGGGGCTGTACGCGGCGATCGCCGTCCTGGGCAAGGGGTTCCTGTTCCTGGCGCTGAGCGTGGGCGCGGTGCTCCTCCCCAAGGCCGCGGGCTCCGAGGCCGGCGAGCGACGCAGGCACCTCGGGGCGGCGCTCGCCGTCGGCCTGGGGATCGCCGCCTTGGGCGCCCTGATCTGCGCCGTGGCCCCCCAGGCCCTCCTCTCCCGGCTCTTCGGGGGGGCGTATGGGGAGGCGGCCCCCTGGCTGCGGCTGTACGGGGCGGCGATGGGGGCGTTTACGGGCGTCGTCCTGCTCCTCAACTACGCGCTGGCCCGGGGCCGGCGGGCCCTCCCCGCGACGCTGGCGGCCCTGAGCGCCCTCGAGGCCCTGATTTTGTGGGGGGCAGCCCGCAGCCCCGAGTCGCTCGTCTCCGCCTTCCTGGGGGCGCAGATCGCGCTGTTGGGAGTTGCCCTGGGGCTCACCCGCCTCGCGGGGGGCGGAGGCAGACGCGGGCGGAGCCCCAAAGAAAAACCAACAAAAGAAAAAGAACCAGGGGAAGGGGGAGGGACGGTGGCGATCGTGGCCCCGTACCCCCCGCCGGGGGCGGTGCACGCCCCCGCGAGCGGCGTGGCGTCGTACACCCGAAACCTGGTGCGGGCCCTGGCCTCCGCGGCGGGGGGGCCGAGAATCGTCGTGCTCGCGCAGAAGCTCCCCCCCTCGGACACCCCCGATCCCGATGAGGAGCCGGGGGTGGTGCGCTGCTGGACGCGCTCGTGGGGGCTCCCTTGGCAGATCCTGAGGGCGGTTCGCGCCCTCCACCCCCCGGCGCGCGTGGTCCACCTCCAGCACGAGCCGTTCCTCTTCGGGGACGGGCCGCGGGCGGCGCTCTTCCCGCTGCTCGTCCGGCTCCTCAAGCTGTCGCGGCGGGGAGGGGCAAGGGTGCTCGTCACGCTCCACGGGGTCCCGCCCCTGGGGAAGCTCGACCGCGAGTTCGTCCGGGACAACGGGCTTCGGGGCCACCCGACCCTGCTCCGGTGGGGGCTGCGCGCGCTCATCCGGGCCGCGGTCGGACCGGCGGACCGCGTCCTCGTCCACGAGGCGCTCTTCCGCGAGCGCCTTGTGCGGGAGTACGGCATCCCCGCGGCGAAGATCGCGGTGATCCCCCACGGGGTCGAGGTCCCCTCGGGGCCCAGCGCGCGGCGGGCGATGCCCTCAGACCCCGATGCGGCCAAGCGGGCTCTCGGGGTAGCGGGGCGGCGCACGATCCTCTACTTGGGGTACCTTACGGGCTACAAGGGCGTGGAGGTCCTGCTGGAGGCGTTCGCGCGGGCGGCCCCGGCCCACCCCGACTGGGTCCTGCTGCTGGCGGGCGGCCCCCACCCCCGTCGCCGCCGCGAGCCCGCGTACCGCGCGTATTTGCGCGGCCTGGAGGAGCGGGCGGCGCGGCTGGGCCCGCAAGTCCGACTCCTGGGGTTCGTCCCCGAATCGCGGCTCCCGGAGGTCTTCTGCGCCGCCGATGTCGTCGTGTTCCCCTACCGCGCGGTGCTGGCCAGCAGCGGACCGATGGCCCTCTGCGCCGCCTACGACCGGCCGTTCCTGGCCTCCCGCGAGTTCGCCGGGGTGCTCCCCGAGGAGCTGCTCTTCCCCCTGGACCCGGAGGCCCTGCGCGACCGGCTGGAGCGATTCTTCTCCCCCGAGGGCGCGGCGCTGGCCCGCAAGGCCCGGGAGGTCGCCCGCCGCTGGCGGGAGGAGCGCCGCTGGGAGCGGGTTGCGGAGCGGACGTGGGCGCTTTACCGTTCGGGGAGGGAAGAACCCCGAGCCGAGCCCGATCGGGACGGGAGGCAGGCGGGACCGAAAGGGACCGCAGGGACCTAGGCCCAAGGATAAGGACATGGCGGAGGCAAGCGGACGGACTCGGGCAGTCGCCGTGGGGCTCCTGGGAGGGGGGGGGCTCGTCCTGGCGCTGGCGCTCGCCGGAGCCGGGGTAGGGGGCCTTCTCCCGCCTTCCCCCGAGCCCGGGACCGCGGCGCTGCCCTCGCCTTTGGAGCCCATCGGGTACGAGTTTCGCCGGACAGAGGAAGGGATCGTCCTGAGCGTGCGGTTCGTCCAGGCGGGCGCGCGGCCTGCGGGACCGGCCCGGGTCCTCCTCGACGGCCGGGAGGTCCTCACCTGGGACGCGGAGCCCGCGACCGCCGCCCCCGGCGGGGAGCTCGTCTTGACGGTCCGCCACCCCTTTCGGGAGGGCCGCTCGTAC
>JALUUA010000041.1 GCA_027021605.1 Candidatus Bipolaricaulota bacterium
CTTCGCCATCGCCATCCTTCCCGACGGGCAGGCGGTCCCCGCCTGTATCGTCGACTCGGGCGACAACTGTGTGACCTACTTCGTCAAGAAGCGGGTCGAGGCCTCCATCAGCCTGGGTGGGGTCACCTTCTCCAACCTCGCCATCTTCGAGGACACCACCTTCCCCTCCCCGCTCGCCCTTAAGACGCCGGGCCAGACCTACCAGACCCAGTCCTTCGGGTTTGGGGACGTCGTCCGGATCGAGGGGCAGACCCCCAGCGGCATCACCGTCTCGGGCGAGACCGGGATGTGCGCCCGCCCCGACACGAACTACATCAAGAAGCACTCCTGGCCCTACTCCGTGAACCCGGACTGCGTGGGGGAGGAGGGCGTCTCGAAGCCGCCGTTCCTCTTCGACTACGAGCAGCTCAACATCAGCGGCATTCCGCTGGCGTCCAACCTCCTGCTGGACATCGAGGTCTTCTGTGACGTCATCGGCGGGTACGACTGCGCCTTCACCAACACCCTCACGATCCTCGGCTTCCCGGTCTTCCAGTTCATGCAGATCGAGTGGGGCTTCAACGGGCTCATCCTCGGCTCCGGCGGCACCTCCTTCGGCAACATCGTGCTCGTGGGTGCCAGCGGGCCGGTGACCCTGATCGCCGTCATGGATCCCGGTGACTTCGCGCTCCTGTACTTCGAGGCCGACGTCAGCTTCACGATCAACCCCGACACGAACCCGGCCAGCCTCGACGTCGTCTACTGGGTGGTGCCGGGTCTGGTCGGCGGCTTTGACGCGACGCTGTCGGTGGTGCGGGCCGGTCTGACGCTGGCCACGACGGTCTCCTACGCCATCGACGCCGCGGCCGGGACCTTCGACTTCGAGGGGCTCGACTTCGCGCTGAGCGCGGAGGCGGGGATCGTGACGGTGGACGCGACGATGACGATCGCCGACGGCGGGACCGACCCGGAGACGGCGTTCATGCTGGGCGGCGGTCTCAGCTTCACCGTCACCTTCTAAAGAGCGGTACGGTCTTGAGCCGTTCCCTAAGCGGGAGCGGAAGGAGATCCGGAAGAGAAGGGCCGGAGCCATTCCGGCCCTTCTCTCTTTTTTCCTTCGTGCAGGCAGGAGGTCGGTCGATCCGTGGGTCGGTCGGTCAACGGATGCATAACGGATAAACGGATGGACAGAAGGGCAGCATAAACGTATCCGTTAATCCGTTCCCTCATCCGCTGACCGACTCTCCCTGCTGGGCAGCAAGGTCAGTCAACGGATCGATAACGGATAAACGGATGGCATCAAAGGAACGTATCCGTTAATCCGCTCCCTCATCCGTTGACTGACTCTCCATGCCTTTGACGTTCCTCTTCCCTTGGAGTAGGCTCTCTACGGGGAGGTCACGGCGATGGCAGCTACGGGGATTCCCCACCGCGATCTTACCTACCGCGTTATTGGGGCGGCGATGCGGGTCCACAACCGCCTCGGCCCGGGTCACAAGGAGGCCGTCTATCAGGCAGCTCTTGCCCACGAATTGCAAGAAGCCGGACTCCTGGCGGAACGGGAACATCCCATCGAGCTGTACGACCGGGGACGCTTTCTCGGCCTGCTGTACCTCGACCTGCTCGTGGAGGGCCGGGTCGTGGTGGAGGTCAAAGCGGTGGCCCACCTCCTCACCCGGGAAGAGGTGGCTCAGGTGATCACGTACTTGGCCGCAACCGGCTTGCCCGTCGGACTTCTCCTCAATTTCGGCCGAAAGAGGCTGGAGTATCGCCGCATCCTCCCGCCGCGCAAGCTCGAAGGGTGGCAAGAGCGCATCGGGCGGTACGTGTGGAGGCCGGGGAGGTCGGTCGACGGCTAACCGGCATATCGGTCATCGGTCAACGGATGGGAGTAACGGATTAACGGATGACCGACAGGTACATCAGCCTGCGGATGAGCGCAACGGATTCACGGATGACAAGCGGGCACATCGGTCAACGGATGAGGGTAACGGATTAGCGGATGGCAAACCCGGGAAGCTCGCCTCCTTCACAGTCGTAGTGCCGTTCGCCATCATCCGTTAATCCGCTATTCATCCGTTGACGGATATTTATGCGCTGACCGACACCCCGATCGACTCAACCGACTCACCCCCCGATGGAGAGCACCCCCACGGTGCTGAGGGTCACCACCAACCCGGCGAGCAGGACCCCCACGCCGATGGGCACGAGGGCCTTCCGCAGGGGGATGCCGAAGAGCACCGCCACCCCACACCCGGTCCACGCGCCCGTCATCGGCAGGGGGATGGCCACGATGAGCACCAAGGCCCACGGACCCCAGCGCTCGATCGCCCCGCCGAAGCGGCCCCGCGTCGTGCGCAGCCACCACCGGAGCGGCTTCTGCACCCACGGCCACGGGACCCGCAAAAGCCGCTGCAGCAGGCGATCCAGCAGCAAAAGCAGCGGGAGCACGGGCAGCAGATTCCCCAAAACCCCCAACCCGTACGCGAGCAGCGGAGGCATCCCGTAGTAGGCGATCGCCAAGGGGATGGCCCCGCGCAGCTCGCTTACGGGCAGCGCCGCCACCCCCAGGACGATCAACGCTTCCCCAAGCGATTCGCCCTCCATGGGGAGAATTGTACCCGAATTGCACGCCCGCCCCGAACGGACTATACTCAAAGTCCAAACCGTCCGAAGCTCTTGAGGTTCTTGAGGATTCCCATGGCCATCAAGATCTACAACACGCTCACCCAGAAGCTGGAGGAGTTCGAGCCCCTCGAGCCGGGGCACGTTCGCATGTACGTCTGCGGCCCCACGGTCTACGATTACTTCCACATCGGCAACGCCCGCCCCTTTATCTTCTACGACGTGGTCCGGCGGTATCTGGAGTACCGGGGCTACAACGTCTCGTTCGTGCAGAACATCACGGACGTGGACGACAAGATCATCAACCGCGCCGCCGCCGAGGGCCTCACGCCCCAAGAAGTCGCGGAGAAGTACACCCAAGCCTACTGGGAGGATCTGGAGAAGCTCGGGGTGCTGCCCGCCAACTACCAGCCCAAGGCCACGGAGTGGATCCCCCAGATGGTCGAGTTCGTGCAGAAGCTCATCGACAAGGGGTATGCCTATGTGCTGGAGAACGGGGACGTCTACTTCCGGGTGCGCAAGTTCGCGGGCTACGGGAAGCTCTCCGGGAAGTCCCTGGAGGAGCTGGAGGCGGGGGCCCGCGTCGACGTCGACGAGCGCAAGGAGGACCCCATGGACTTCGCGCTCTGGAAGAGCGCCAAGCCGGGGGAGCCGAAGTGGCCCGCCCCTTGGGGCGAGGGGCGACCGGGCTGGCACCTCGAGTGCTCCGTGATGTCCATGGGGCTGTTGGGGGAGACGTTGGATATCCACGGCGGCGGGCAGGACTTGATCTTCCCCCACCACGAGAACGAGATCGCCCAGAGCGAAGCGCTCACGGGGAAGCCCTTCGTGCGCTACTGGATGCACAACGGCTTGTTGAAGTTCCAGGGCGAGAAGATGAGCAAGTCCCTGGGGAACTTCGAGTACGCCCGCGACGTGGTCGCAAAGTACGGCAAGGAGGCCGTGCGCTACTTCTATCTCAGCAAGCACTACCGCACGCCCATCAACTTTACCCACGAGGCGATGGCGGACGCCCAACGGGCCGTCGAGCGCGTCTACAACCTCCTGGAGGAGATCGACCAGGAGCTGGCCCGCCGCGGGGGGGCCCTCGAGGTCGAGGTGAACCCCGAGCGGCTCACGGAGCGGGGGCGCGAATATTTAGCACTGCTGGAGCGCACCCGTCAGGAGTTCCTCGAGCAGATGGACGAGGACTTCAACACCGCCGCCGCGCTGGGCGTGCTCTTTGAGCTGGTCAAGGAGGCGAACGTCTTCCGCCGGGAGGTGGCCGAAGAGGACCTCCCG
>JALUUA010000042.1 GCA_027021605.1 Candidatus Bipolaricaulota bacterium
CTGTGGATGCTGACGATGGGCCTGTGGATGTGGAGCTGGACCCCGGCGGGCGCCGATAGGGCGTGGGGCTGGGGCATGGGCGGGATGATGGGGCCCGGCGGCGTGGGCTGGATGTGGGGGCACGGGCTGCTGGGCTGGTGGCCGTGGTTCGGGCTGGTGGCGGGGCTCGTGGTGCTGGTGGGCGCGGCGATGCTCTACGCCAGGCCCGAGTCGGCCCCCACGTGGGGGTTGGTCATCGTGGTCGCCTCCGCGCTCAATCTCTTTTTGGGGATGGGCGGCTTTCTAGCGAGCGTGCTGGGCATCCTGGGCGGGGCGCTGGCGATGAGCTGGAAGCCCCAGGGCGCGTAGCAAGCGCAGGGGCTCCCTGCACCGGAGGGCCGGCGGGAAAGCCGGGGAGCAAGAGAAAGGGAAAGAAAAAAGAAAGAGGAAGATGGCCACGAAAGTTCTGGTGGTGGACGACGACGCGAAGATCCTGGAGCTGGTCAAGGCGTATCTGGAGAAGTCCAGCTTCGTGGTCGTGACGGCCCGCGACGGCCGGGAGGCCCTGGAGAAGTTCCATCAGGAGAAGCCCGACCTCGTGGTGCTCGATTTGATGCTCCCCGAGGTCCACGGGATGGACATCGCCCGGGCCATCCGCCAGGAGTCCGACGTCCCGATCATCATGCTCACGGCCATGGCAGACGACGTGGACCGGGTGGCGGGGCTGGAGGCGGGCGCCGACGACTACGTCGTCAAGCCCTTCAACCCGCGGGAGCTGGTGGCCCGGGTGCGCGCCGTGCTGCGGCGCGCCGAGAAGTGCAAGGAGCGGCCCCAAGAGGTGAAGGTGTTCATCAGCTCCGTGATGCGGGGGTACGAGTCCAAGAGGGCCGCGGTCCGGCAGGCGATCGAGGAGCTGGCCGAGGCGGGCTACCCCCTAAAGGCCGTCACCGCCGAGACGCTGCCCGCCTCGGCCGAGCCGCCCCGCGAGGCCACCCTCAAGAAGGTCGCCGAGAGCGACGTTTATTTGGCGATCTTGGGGAAGCGCTACGGCTACGTCAACCCGGAGACGGGACTCTCGGCCACGCACGAGGAGTACCGCACGGCCCGCGAGCAGGGGAAGCCCATTTTGGTGTTTTTAGAGGAGCTGCCTCCCGGCGAGGAGCCCGAGGAGCCCCAGAAGGCGTTCATCCAGGAGGTCAAGGACTACACCCAGGGCCACTACATCAAGAAGTTCCGCAACGAGGACCAGCTGCGCTACGAGGTCTATCGCGCGTTGGACCGCCTGCTCGCCCAGCTCGCCCGCGTGCCCTAGGGCTGCTGCTTCTACTACTTCTGCTTCTACTTCTACTTCTACTTCCTGCTTCTAAATAAACTAGCCAGCTAGCCAGCTAGGCCCGGGCTCCGCGGAGGGCCTGCCCGGGCTCGATGGTGCGCCCTTGGTGCCGCAGGGCCTCCTCCACCCCGTAGAGCAGGGAGACGATCTCCCCCATCCGGGCCGTCGGGCCCATGTGGCCGACCCGGATCGCTTTGCCCTTGAGCTGCCCCAGCCCGCCGCCGATGAGCACCCCCAGCTCCTCCTTGAGGAAGCGCAGGATCGTTCCGGCCTCTACCCCCTCCGGCGTCCGCATGGCGGTGACCGTGGGCGAGGCGTAGCGCTCCTCGCGGGCTACGGGCGCAAAGCCCAACGCCTCTAACCCCTTGCGCAGGGCTTGAGCTACGCGCTCGTGCCGCGCCCAGCGCGCCTCCAGCCCCTCCTCCAGGATGCGGGTGAGGCTAAGGTGCAAGGCGCTCATCAGCCCCGAGGGCATCGTGGTGGGGTGGGGATGCCACTCGCCCCACTGCTCTTCATACCACGCCCAGGTCTTGGGGCTCAAGTACCACTGCGGGCTTTCGGTGCTCTCGACGACCTCCCACGCCTCGGGGCTGAAGGCGACGGGGGCCAGCCCCGGCGGGCACTCCAGGCCCTTCTGCGTGGCGGACGCGATCGCCCCGAGCCCCCACTCGTCGAAGCGCAGCTCCGCGCCCCCCAGCGAGGAGACCGCGTCCACCAGACAAAGCGCCCCGCGTTGGTTGCAGACCTCGGCCAGCTCCTTGAGGGGATTGAGAACTCCCGTGGAGGTCTCGCAGTGCACGAGCGCCACCGCTCGGATCTCCGGGTCCTGCTTTAAGGCGTCGTCCAGCTGCTGGGGGTCTAGGGGCTGGCCCCAGGGGATCTCGAGGGTAGCCACATGGGTCGTGTAGGCCCGGGCGATTTGGGCCAGGCGGTCGCCGAAGAAGCCGTTGGTGGCCACCAAGACCTTCTTGCCGTCCCCGACAACGCCCCCGATGGCCATCTCGATCGCCGCCGTCCCGGGGCCGGCCACCGGAAAGACCCGCGCCCGCTCGGCGAGCATCACCCGCTTCAGGAGCGAGACGGTCTCCCGGTAGAAGCGAACCCACTCCGGCCCGTAGTGCGCGGCCAGGGGCTTGCCCATCTCGGCTAGAATCGCGGGGTCCAACTCGATCGGGCCGGGGATCATCAGCTTGTAGTGCGTTGCGTCCACGATTTCACCCCGTTCTCTCGCTTTTCATTTTGATTCGTCCTCTTGGGCTCAAGTCAGAAGCGCTTGAGCCGCTCGGCGTACAGCTCCCGGGTCGTCCGGGCGATCACCTTGGCGAGGCGCTCCGGGTGGTGCTTGACGGTCTGGAGTCCCTCCAGCTCCGCGATCCCCAGCAAGTCAGCCTTGATGACCCGCAGGCCGTACGCGTTGGGCTCCTCCAGGTCGCAGACCACGGGCTCGGCGCCCTCCTTGCGGTAGTGTTTGAGGATCTCCTCCGGGATGGGCTGGCGGTTGACGATTACGGCGTCGAGCGATTGGAGGTCCACGTACTCCCCTAACGCCCGGAGGTGATCATGAAGCGTAAAGCCGTCGGTCTCCCCCGGCTGGGTCATGAGGTTGGCCACGTAGATCTTGACGGCGCGCGAGCGCTCCACCTCCCGGGCGATGCCCTCGACCAGCAGATTGGGGATGATGCTCGTAAACAGGCTTCCCGGCCCCAGGACGATCACGTCGGCGGAGCGCAGGGCGGTGAGCACCTTGGGGTAGGCCCGCACCCGGGGCCGCGAGAGCGCCATGCGCACGATGCGCTTGGGGGATTCGGCGATCTCGCACTCGCCCCGCACCAGCGTGCCGTCCTCCATCTCCGCCACGAGTTGGACGTCTTCGAGGGTGGCGGGGAGGACCTGGCCGCGGATGTTTAACAGGGAGCTTAGCTCCTCCACCGCGCGATCGAAGGAGCCCGTGCGCTGCTGCAGGCCCGCCAGCACCAAGTTCCCTAAGGAGTGCCCCTCGAGGGCCCCGGAGCCCTCGCCGAAGCGGTGCTGGAAGAGGTCGGCCATCTTCGACTCGTCCTCGGCCAGGGCGATCAAGCAGTTGCGGATGTCGCCGGGGGGGAGGATGCTCATCTCCCTGCGGAGCCTGCCGGAGCTGCCCCCGTCGTCCATCACCGTCACCACGGCGGTGATGTTCGCCGTCCAGTGCTTGAGGCCCCGCAGCAGCGTCGAGAGCCCCGTCCCACCCCCGATGGCCACCACCCGGGGGCCGCGGGACAAGAGCCGCCGACTGTAGAGCACCTCCGAGGCCCGGCCCTCGTAGCCGGGGGAGATGCCCTGCACGATGGAGCGGACCAAGCGATTGACCCCGAAGGCTACACCGCCGATGCCCAAGATGACCAAAGCAGCCACCAAAGCCCCGTAGGGGACGCCCGAGTTCTGCAGTAGCTCATAGAGAAATTTGAGGTTCTCGCGGCCGATGAGGCCCATCAGCCCCACCACGAGCACCACGCCCGAGACCCCGATCACCAGCGCCCA
>JALUUA010000043.1 GCA_027021605.1 Candidatus Bipolaricaulota bacterium
CGTCACGTACGCCCAGCGCCCGTCGGGGCTGATCTCGACGTGGTGGGACTTGGCGCCGATGGGGATCGTCTTCGCCACCCGGCGCCGGGTCAGGTCCACGACGGCGATCTCCTCGGCGCCGAAGCTGGTGGCGTACGCCTTGGAGCCGTCGGGGAGCACCCCGACCCCGTGGGTGGCCGGGCCGACCTCCACCGTGAACCTCTCGCCCGTCTCCGGGTCCACGAAGGCGAGCCGGTTGAGCCCGCCCTGGGCCCCGGCCACCGCCTCCTCCTTGCCCATCCCCATCATCATGTCGGGACCGGGACCGGGCTTCGGCCCCCTCGCCATCTGTCCCTGCGTCATCAGCCATAACAGGCCCAACGCCAGCACCGCTGCGATGACGATCAGCACCTTCGTGTTCATCTCGGGTCTCCCTTCCTCTTTTTCCCTTTCTTCCCTATTCCTTCTCGTTTGTTCTCGTTCGTTCTTCTTCGTTTTCGTTGTGCTCCCTGTCCGTTGGCTCGATCGCCCCCGTCCCGAGAGGGCGATGGAGAGGGGGGGGTCGGAAGATCGCGATTGCGAGGGTTGCGGGGACGTGAAGGGCGCAAGCTACGAGGACGGGATCCCGCCCGGCGCCTGCGGCGGCTTTTCGAGGGCGGCGGTTGGCCCCTCGCCCGCCCCCAGGGACGGGAGGGTCGGGGGCGCGGGTTGCGACGCTTGGGGGGGCAGCGCGGGGGACGAGGCCGGGAGCCCGCAGCCTCCGACGGCCAGGGAACACGCCCCGTGCATCGGGTGGCTCAGGGGCCCCGTCGCGATCAGCAGGATCGCCAGCACGAGCATCCCCGCCTTTGGCGTGCCCTGCATCGGCATCGGCCTCGACCTCGACCTCGTCCGCACCACGCGCCTACGATACTTGAAAGGGGAGCCCTCGTGCAACCGGGCTTTCGTTTCGTTCCGTCCCGTCACCCGGCGGTCGCCTCGCGGCAGGCGGCCTCGGCCTCGCGCACCCCCAGGCGGCGCAGCAGGGTCATCATCGGGCACCAGTTCGTTAAGGCGGACTGCACCAGGTTGAGCCCCACGAACGCCGTGAAGAGCAGCCACCAGGGGGAGACGAGCTGGGCCAACGCGAGGCTCAGCAGCACGAACGTCCCCGCGATCAGTCGAAGCCAGCGGTTGAGGTCCATCGCGCTCTCCTCTCCGGGCTTAGCTTAGGGCTGCCCCAGGTTCTCGGGGTCGAAGATCTCGTCGGGCACGCCCGTGTTGTAGACGGGGTCGAGGAACTCAAATGTCGTGACCCGCCCGGTCTCGAGGTTCTCCGCCGTGGCCCTCACCCACGTCGGGATGCCCTGCAGCTCGACGACCTCCTCGGCTTGGTAGCGCTTGATGAGCTCGTCGGCGTCGTTGTAGAGCTCCATGCGCACCTCGAGGAGCGTCTCCTGATCCACATACGTGATGCGGTAGGCGAACCCGGCCAAGTCGGGGTCGTTCGGCGTGCTCCGGATTACCCAGACAGGTCGCTCCTCGCCCCCGACGGTGAGGGTGTCCTCCCGCAAGAGCTCGTGGGTGTCGAGCCCCGGCTCGCGGCCGATGACGTCCTCAAACACGAACTCGCTGCCGAAGAGCGGGTTGCGGAAGTTCTCCAGCGAGATCTTCTTCGTCGAGTCGAGGGCGGGCAGGTAGAGCCAGATGTCGTCCGGGGTGGGGAACTCCTGCTCCCAGATGAGCACCGCCCAGCCCGCGACGTCCTCCGGAGCCGTGACGCGCGCCAGCACCTTGTAGCGGAACGCGCCCGTCTCCCGGCTCTCCTCGATGAGCTTGGCCTTGAAGTCGACGTCGAGGACGGTCTCCCCGCCGCCGGGCTCGGCGGTCGTGAGCCGCACGCTCGACGCGAAGTCCTCGCCCTGCCAGCGGTCCTTGGCCTGCTGCATGATCTCCGCCGCCGAGGAGCCCTGCGCCTGGGTGGCGGTCGGAGCCCCGATCATCAGGGCCAGCAGCAGCCCCAGGCCCAGGAGCCCCAGCGTCCACGTCCGTCCGTCCGTCGCGGTCGTGCGGTTGTAGCTTCGCTTCGTCATGTCGATCAACCTCCTAAGGGTTCTGTGAAATCTCTATCTCTATAGTTCGAGTTCGGGTTCCGCTTCGGCGTTTGGGGGGGCGGCAGCCCCAGCCCGCGAGCTCTGCGAGGCCCGCGCGGGTTGTCCCACCAGTCCGGGGGCGAACTGCCGTATGAGCGCGGGCAGGAAGAAGAGCGTGGTGGCGGAGCTTAGGGCCATGATGATCGCGATGAAGACCCCCACGGTGATGTACGGCGTAAGCGGCGCGAAGATCAGGACCGTAAAGCCCACGAAGAGGATCACGGCGTTGCGCAGGATGGCTACGCCGGGACCGCCCATCGTCCACGTCAGCGCCGCCTCCACGTCGCCCACCTCCGCGAAGCGCTCCCGGAAGCGCTGCACGAAGTGAATCGCGAAGTCGACGGCCATCCCCAGCGAGAGGGCCGAGATGACCTCGATGGGCATGGTGAAGGGCACGCCCAAGAGTGCCAGCATCCCGTAGGCGAAGACGATGGTGAACCCCAACGGGAGCAGTCCCACGATCCCCCAGCGCAGGGAGCGGAAGTTGAGCGCGAGGAGCAGGAGGACGATGAGGGTGGCTCCCGCGACGGCCCGCATCATCCCGCGGAACATCTCCTCGTTCCACTTCGCGTTGAAGTAGCCCGGCCCGGCGAAGCTCATCTCCACCCCCCGGGGCGGCGGGTTCTCCCCCAAGAACGCCTGCGCCCGCTGCACCACCTGCTCCATCGCCGCGGAGCCGGGGCTCTTTACCTGCACGATGATGTTGGCCTTGTCATAGCCCGTCCCGTGGGTCACGAAGTCCTGGAGGTCGCTGGGGTTCCCCGACGAGAGGTACAGCAACAGGAACTGGGCCACGGCCCTGCGCGAGTCGGGGATCACCCGGTAGCGGGGATCGTCGTCGTTCCAGGCCTCGTTGATGCGCTTGACCACATCGGCCAGCGAGGTCGTCTTGCCCACCAGCGGCGACCCTTCGAGATAGCGCTGCAGCTTCTCGAAATAGCGCAGCACGTCGGGCTCCTTCATGGTGTCCTTCTCGCCCTCGGCCACCACGTAGAGCAGGGAGGTGCCGCCCAGCTTCTCGTTCAGCAAGGCAGTGGCCTCGCGGATGGGCTGGCCCTTCTTGAACCACCAGACGGGGCTGTCGTTGATCTGAATTTGCGTGAGCCCAAAGCCCGCGATGAGCAGCGCGACGAGCCCGCCGACGAGCACCGCCCGGCGGTGCTTTGTGCTAAAGCGCCCCAGCGCCCGCAGCGCGCGGGCCAGGCGGTTCTCCTGGAGGGCCAGCTCCCGGGCGTCCTGCTCCCGTAGGACCATCACGATCGCCGGGACCATCGTGATCGTGAGGAACCAAGCGGCCAAGATGCCGAAGGCCACGAACACCCCGAAGACCCGCACCGGCGGGATGTCCGTGAAGTAGAGGGAGGCAAACCCCACCGCCGTGGTGAGCGAGGTGTAGAGCAGGGGGCGCTTGAGCGCCACCAGGGTATCGAGGATGGCCCGCCGGCGGTTGCGGCTCTTGGGGTACTGATCGACAAATTCACTGAGGATGTGAATCCCGTCCACCACGCCGATGCTCATCAGGAACACCGGGGCCATCGAGCTCATGATGTGGACGGGGATCCCGAGCCAGATCATGAGCCCCATCGTCCAGATGACGGCCACCAGCGCGATCAGCAGCGGCGACAAGACGAAGGCAAAGCGCAGCTTGCGGAACATGAGCCACAGGCCCACCAGGATGACGAGGGCCACCAAGGGGGAGAGGAGCAGCATCTGCTGGAACATCAGGACCCCGAAGACGTCCTCGGCCACCCGCTGCCCCCCGAGGTAGTACGCCTCGGGCCCGCCTTCGGCCCGGACGATCTCTTGGATGCGGTCCGTGATGGGCTTGGCGTCCACGTCGTCCTCGACGGGGATGTAGAGGGCGGCCGTGGTGCGGTCCTCGGAGATCAAGATGCGCTCGAAGAGCGGGTTCCCCTCCAGGGCCTTGGCGAGGGAGGCGATGTCGGCGTCCGTGGGCTTGTCCGTCTTTAAGAGGCGCTCCTGGACGAGGGTGGCCCCCCTCACCAAGATGTGGTTCGTGGTGGGGAAGCTCCAGACGTTGCGCCGCACCACGCCCTCGATCTTCAGGATCTTTTGGGTGATGCGGTAGATCTTCCCGAGGGTTTGGGCGTTCAAAACGCCGTTCGGGTCCTGATCGTTGACGACGCCCAGCACCAGCACGTCCTGGAGGTCGAACCAGCGCTTGACCTGGTCGTTGTAGACGCGGATGGGGGCGTCGGGGCGGAGCATGTTCTCGGGGTCGGTGTCCGTCTGGATGCGGGGCAGCCCCGCGGCGAACCCCAGGGTCACCAGCGCGATCAGGATCAGCACCCACCGGGGGCGCTCGACGACGGCTTCGAGATACTTGCGGTACATCGTCCGTTCGCTCTCCTTTGGCTGAGTTAGAACGCTTGAGCTTGCAACGCTTTAGGCTTTATAGCATAGCATAGCGCATGGTACGGGGATGACACCCGCCACGATACGGGCCGGATGTGAACGCGCTGTGGAGAAGGTGTGGAGATTCTGTGGAGGCCCAACGTCCCGCTTCTTGAGGGCAAGCAAGACGTGTAAGCAAGCAAGTCCAAAGGGACTAAGACCGACTTCCGGCTCCCGCGTCGGGAGGACCGGAAGTCGGTCCGGCTCCGGGCAGAGGAGCGGGGAGGCGTTCGCCCGTGCCCGAGAGGAGGGATCGGGAGGAGGTCCCCTCGCCTCCGCCCTAAGGGCTCAGGTTTGAGCTAACCGACGAGGACGATCGCCGCTTTGAGGAGCTCCAGGCGCCTCTCCGGGCTCGGCTCGTCCATCGCTACCCAGACGATCCACTGCTTCTTGACCCAGATGTAGTGGAACTGGCCCATGCCTCGGGTAAGGTAGACGGGGATCGCCTCCAGACC
The DNA here is from genome assembly GCA_027021605.1 of Candidatus Bipolaricaulota bacterium. Lineage (GTDB taxonomy): Bacteria > Bipolaricaulota > Bipolaricaulia > RBG-16-55-9 > RBG-16-55-9 > JALUUA01. The sequence continues at coordinate 4,982 of JALUUA010000043.1, forward strand.
CGGAACCGCGATCGACTCCAGGGGGGAGAAGGGCGTCCCGCCCCGGGCAATGCTCTCCTTCATCTTCCGCACGAGGTCGAGGGCCTCCTGCTCGCTGGCGGCCTCCGACACCCAGAAGGTCGCGGAGCGCTCCCCACCCGCGCCGGAGTAGAAGGCGACGAACCCGCGCTCGATCGTGACCTTGCCGCCGTGCATCCGCTCGATCTCCCGCTTGGCCCGCGCGCCCCCGTACGCCTCCACAAGCCGCAATCCCCCCAAGGTCCTCGGGAAGATGCGGGTAACTTCTGCTTCTGTCCCCGTCTCTGTCTCCGCCCCCGTCCCCGCCCTTGCCCCTGACCCGGACCCCGAGGCCGAGGCCGAGGGGGAAGCCGCCGACCCGTCCGCGGAGCGGGCTGGACCTTGCTCGGCAGCTCCCAGCTCCGCGAGCCTCCGGCGGGCCTGGAGGGCGAGTTCGCTGTCGCCGGCAAGCTCAATCGCCCGCCGCAGGGCCGCCACGGCTTCCGCCTCCCGGCCCTCCTGGTTGGCCAACAGCATCCCCAAGTAGAACTGTGCCGTGGGGTCCTCGGGGTCCCGCTCCACAGCTTCTTGAAGGAGCCCGATCGCCTGCTCCACCTGCCCGGCGTGCCAGCGGGCCATGGCCGTCATCAGCCTCAGCTCGCCGTCCTCGGGCTTGAGCGCCAGCGCGTTCGCGTAGTGCTCCGCGGCCTTCTCCCACTCCCCGACGCTCCAGTAGAGGTCCGCCAGCCCCTGGTGGTACTTCGGGTCGTCCGGGTTCTCCTCGATGAGGCTCTCGTACGCTTCGATCTGCGTCTGGAGCTTCTTGTCCTGCCCGGCGGAGCTGCTTTGAGAACCCGCCGGGGCGGGCGGCTCAAACGGCTGCAGGATGAGCGCCGCACCCCCCAGAACCGCGATCGCGAAGATCCCGATCAACACCGCCAGAATCGTCTTGTTCCGCATAACGGCCTCACCCCTCCCTTATGCGCTCCTTCTCCCCGCAAGGGCTCAGTGGCAGCGCAGGCAGCGGCTCACCTGATACGCGAGGTCCGCCGGGGTCACGTCGAAGAAGACGACCACCAACAGCAGGATCACCGCTGCTAAGCCCCACACCACCAGCGCTACCCGATTCTTCCGCTTTTCCTTAGGTGCCGTCCCCTTTTCCGCTTCCATCAGGATCCACGCTCCTCCAGATAGCTCCTCAGCAAGTCCGCCTCCCGCTCCAGCTTGGCCAGCCTTCGGACGAGATAGGCGTTGTAGGCGAAGAAGGCGAGCCAAACGACCGCAAACGCCGCAAAGAGATACGCCATCGTTCACACCTCCCGGATGCGCTCGCGTAGGCGCTCTACGCGCTCCTCGACTTGGGCCAGCCGCGCCCGCTCCCACAGGAGTAGCCCGTAGAAGACCGTAAAGGAGACGAGCGCGACCAACAGTGTCTGGACCATCTCCGGCTCCATCTGGAAGCCGCTCGATTTGAGCACCACGGGGTGGAGCGTCCGCCACCAGCGGATGGACATAAAGACGATGGGCACGTTGATGAAGGCCACGATCCCGTAGACGGCGGCCATCAGCCGCATCTTGTCCTTGTTCTCAATGTAGCGCCTAAGGAGGAGGTAGAAGGCGTACATGAGCCAGAGCAGGAACGCCGTGGTGAGCCGCGGCTCCCAGGTCCAGTACGTCCCCCAGGCGGCCCGGGCCCACAGCGACCCGGTAAGGAGCATGAGCGTGGTAAAGAGCAGCCCCACCTCCGCGGAGGCCGCGGCCCAGCGGTCGAAGCCCGCCCGCCGGGTCTTCAAATAGAGAATCGACAAAACGAAGGTGACGGCGAAGGCGAGCAGGCCGTTCCAGGCCAGCGGCAGGTGGATGTAAAAGACCCGCTGGACGTCGCCCATCACCCGCTCGCGCGGCGCGTAGAGGAAGATCATGTACAAGCTCGTCACGACCAGGAGCGCGACCAGGGCGATCGCCCACGCGCCCGATGATCGTGTCCTTTGGGTTCGTTCCTCTGCTCGTGCCGTCGAAATCGCTTTCGGTGTGCTCATAGCGGTTCACTCCTCGACGAGGTAGCGGAAGAGCAGCCACCCCGCGGTGCTGTAGATCAGATCGAACGCAAGCAGCAGCTGAAGCCAAGGTCCCTCCCCCAGGGATTGGGTTGTGAGGACGGCGCTGCTGAGCTGGGTGGCCGCGATGAGCACGGGCACCACCAGCGGGAAGTACCCCAACGAGAGGAGGACGTCGCCGCTGCGGGCGACCTGGCAGATCTGGGCGAGCAGCGTCCCTACGGCCGCCAACCCGACGCTCCCCAGCAGGAAGATGAGCGCCAAGAGCCCGAACTCCCCCGATCCCACTTTCACGCCGAAGAAGACGAGGAAGAGCGGCGTCACGAAGAGCTGGGTGAACACCAAGAAGGCGAAAGCGCTCCCCGCCTTGCCGAGGAAGATCGCCTCCTTGGGGATCGGGGCGAGAAGGAGCCCTAAATATCCGGCCCCGCGGCGCTCCAGCGCCGCCCCCTTGCTGAAGCCCAACACGCTCGCAAAGAGGAAGGTCATCCAAAGCAGGCCCGGGAGGAAGCGCCGGGCCTCCGCGCCCGAAAGATCGAAGGCGAAGGCGAAGACAAACGCCACCGCGAGCGAGAAGACCACCAGCACGGCGAGCGTCTCGCGGTTCTCCAGCTCGTAGACGAGGTCCTTGCGCAAGACGAGCCACGAACCCCGCAAAAGCCCCGGCGCCCTGGGCTTCGTCGCCGCTCTCGTCGCGGTCACGGCCTCCGCCTCAGCCTTAGCCTCAGCCTCAGAAGACGCCCACGTCGCGGATGCCGCGGAGTCGCTCGCGGATTCCCTCAGCGTCAAATCGCGCTCGATCGCCATAGGCTCTCAGCACTCCCCGTTCCAGATAGAGAAACCGCTCCGCGATCCGGAACCCCCGCTCCGGATCGTGCGTCGTCAATATGAGCAGGCTGCCGGGGGAGACGGCCTCTTCGAGTATTTGCTGAAGCAGCTCGGCTCCCCGGAGGTCCAGCCCGGCGAAGGGCTCGTCCAGCAGGAGCACCCGGGGCCGGTGGAGCAGGGCCTTCGCCAGGGCCAGGCGCTGCTTCATCCCCTGGGAGTAGGCCCGCACCCGCTCGTGGGCGAAGAACCGCAGGCCCACCCGCTCCAGGAGCTCTTGGGCCCGAGCCCGAGGGCGGGGAAGGCCGTACAGCGCCCCGAACAGCACGAGGTTTTGCAGCCCCGTGAGCTCCTCGTACATCCCCAGCTCGTGGGTGAGGAGCGCGACCTCGCGGCGGTAATCGCCGTCCAGCTCGTAGATGTCCCGCCCGCGATAGAGCACGTGCCCCGAGGAGGGGCGCCAGAGACCCGCGAGCAGCTTGAGCAGCGTGGACTTGCCCGCGCCGTTCGGCCCGAGCAGGAGGTAGCGCCCCGGCTCCAAGACCAGCGAGAGCGGCTCTAAGATCCGCCGCCCCGCGATCGCCTTGGCGACCTCACGCAGCTCCAGCTTAGCCCCGTTCGCTCGGCTCGCGCTCGGGTTCGTGCTCATCGTGGGGGGCCTCCTCCCCTTCCTGTTCCCCTTCCTGCCCCTTCTCGTCGTGTCCCTGTGTTCGTCCCTGGAGTTTCAGCAGCCGCTCTTCGAGGTCCGCGCGCAGCGGCTCGTAGTCCTCCGGGCGGACCTTCCCGGAGCGGAAGTCGTACTCCAGCTGGGCCAACTCCTCCATCAGGGTTTCCCTTGGGGGGCGGCCCACGAAGCCCCCCTCCCGACGTCGCCCCGCTCCCGGCTCCCGCCCCGGACCGAGGTACGGCCCGAAGACGTAGATCCCCACGAGCAGCGCGATCGCCAGCCCCGCGATCATCAGCCCTGCGGTCACCATCGGCTCCCTCCTTGTGAGCTCAGGCGCTCAAACGTAATCCTTCAGCTCCTCGCGCAGCCTGCGGCGGAGGCGCTCCCGCTCCTCGGGGCTCCGCTCCAAGTGCGAGGTGGAGACCTCCTCCAGGCGCCGCCGGCCCTGGCGGGCGAACTCGCGGACGATGAAGGAGAGCAGCACCAATCCCACGATCAGCGCGACGAAGGGCGTGATCCAGGCCGTAAGATCAAATCCCGCCTTGGGCGGCGCGGAGAGCACCGCCTTGCCGTAGCGGGCGACGAAGCTGGCCTTGATCTGCTCCGGGGTCTCGCCGTCGGCCAGGCGCGCCGCGATCTCGTCCGTCATCCGCTGGGCCACGCCGCACTCCATCATGTCCTGACAGGACGAGAGCACGAGATTGCAGCCGCACTGGCAGACCAGCTGATCCTTAAGCTGCGAGAGCTCGTTTGCCAGGGCGGTCATCCCCAGAAGCAGGACGACCGGGAGGAGCGCTGCTGCCTTGGGCATTCGCATCTTAGACCCCCTTCGTCTCCGTTCCGATGGGCTCTTGCGCCTGCAGCCGGGGCTTTGGAACGCTCGCGGGCACCGTGGGCCGACGGCGCCGGGGGCGCAGCCCGCCCCAGAGGGCGAACCCGCCGCCGAGGAGCATGACGTAAAACCCCAGCCAGACGAGGTTCACCAGCGGGTGGTAGAGCATCTTGAAGGTGGCGTACTCCTCCGCTCCCTCCCCGCCGTTGCCCCCCTCGAAGCCCGCCAGGATGGCGTAGAGGTCGTCGAAGAGCCCGCCGCGGGCGATCGCTACTTCCGAGTGGGGCTGCTCCCGCCCGGCGGGGAAGACCTTCTCCGGCTCCAGGCGGTCGTAGACCTGTCCGTCCTTGAGCACCGTCAGGGTCGCGGTCGCCGTGGTCTTCGTCGGCTCTTCCCGGAGCATCAGGCCCTCGTAGCGCAGCTCGAAGCCCGCGAACTGAGCCGACTCGCCGGGGGCGAGCGTGAAGGCCGCTTCCTGCTTGAAGGCGGTCGAGGCGACGATCCCGACGGCCATGAGCGCGACCCCCAGGTGGACGACGTACCCGCCGTACTTGCGCGAGCGGATCCGCATCATCCGCCACGCGGCCCGGAGGAGCCCCTCCTCGGGGTGGTAGCCCCGGCGGACCCGGGCCTCCTGGACCCAGTCGTAGACGATGCTGGCGATCACGAAGAGCGAGGCCCCGTACGCGAAGGCGACCCCCACCCGGCCCGTCCCCGCGAAAGCTGCGATCAGGGTGAGGGTGCCCACGACGGCGGGCAGGGAGGCGTTGCGCAGCAGGCGCTCCACGGAAGCCCGCCGCCAGGCGATCAGGGGACAGATCCCCATCAGCACGAGCATCCCTAGGAAGATGGGGCCGTTGACCTGCTCGAAGAAGGGCGGCCCCACCGTCACCCGCTCGCCCGTCACCGCCTCCGAGAGGATGGGGAACATCGTGCCCCAGAAGGTGGCGAACGCCAGTCCCAGGAAGAGCACGTTGTTCACCAGGAAGCTGCTCTCCTTGGCCAGAAGCCCCTCAAAGGCGTTGCGGCCCCGCAGCAGGGGCGCGCGGTCCAGGATGAGGTAGGTCGAGCCGAGGAGGATCGCCGTGAGCGCCACGAGGAAGTAGCGCCCGATCGAGCCCTCGGCGAAGTCGTGCACGGAGGCCAGCACCCCGGAGCGCGTAAGGAACGTCCCCAGGATCGAGAACCAGAAGGTGAGCGCGATCAGCGAGACGTTCCACACTTTGAGCATCCCCTTGCGCTCCTGGATCATCACGGAGTGCAGGAAGGCCGTGGCCGTAAGCCAGGGCATGAGGCTCGCGTTCTCCACGGGGTCCCAGGCCCAATAGCCCCCCCAGCCCAGCTCCACGTAGGCCCATTGCCCGCCCCAGACGATCCCCGCCGTGAGGAACATCCAGCTGATGATCGTCCAGGTGCGGGTCTTTACGATCCACTCGTCGTCGGCCCGGCGCTGGATGAGGGCGGCCATCGCGAACGCGTACGGGACGGTGAAGCCCACGTACCCCAAATACTGGGTGACGGGGTGGAGCCAGAGCCCCATGTTCTGGAGCATCGGGTTGAGGCCCGCCCCGTCCGCGGGCACAAATCCCAGGGTCTCAAAGGGGTTCGACGAGAAGGTGAGCACCGTGGCGAAGAAAAGATTCACTAAGCCCATCACCAAAGCGACCACGGGCGTGTAGCGGTCGTTCTCCCGGTAGCGCCAGAGCACGATCGCGGTGTAGAGGGCGAGGATCAGCTCCCAGAACAGCAGCGATCCGGCCTGGCCGGCCCAGAAGGCCGCGACGGTGTAAGCCAGGGGGAGATCCCGGGAGGTGTAGTTGGCCACGTACTTGACGCTGAAGTCCCGGGTGACGAGCAGATAGAGCAGGACCGCCGAGGCCGCCACGACCAAGAAGAAGACGGAGTGCAGGCTGCGGCGGCCGACGTTGAGGAGCCCCTCATCCCCCCGCCGCAGCCCCCAGCCCAGCGCGGTCACGCCGAGCAGCGAGCAGACGAAGGCCAAGAACACGAGAAACGTCCCAAGCGCGGGCATCGCTTCCTCCTTCCCCGTTCCGTTCCGATCAGTCCCCGGAGAGCCCCTCCTCCTCGGCGGCCTCGTAGCGGCTGGGGCACTTGACCAACAGGCTCTCGGCGTAAAACGTCCCGTCCCGGAGGTAGCCGGTGGCGACGATCTCCGTGCTCTCCAGGAGGTTGTCCGGCATCACGTCGTTAAAGACGATGGGCAGCTTCTGGCTGCCGTCCTCGTTCTGGAGCCGAAATCGGAGCACGGGACCCGACGGGTCGTAGTCCACGGACTCCTTGTCGAGCGCGCCGCTCACCCGGATCTTCTCCGTCGGGGAAACCCCAAGCCCCGGAAGCTCGTCGAGGGTGTAGTAGTAGACGCTCGTCCCGGAGAGGCTGGCAACCACCAGGTAGATCATGGCCCCCACCAGGAGAGCAATCCCCACCCCAAGTGGATACCGCTTTCGGTTGCCCGCCATGGCTCATCTCCCCCTTCCTCTGCCCCTTTCCCTTTCCCTTTCCGTTGCCTTTGCCTTTGATTCTGTCTTTGCTTGGTGTTGCTTTGCCTTACCCTACCCTACCTTCGCCCCCGTCTTGCGCTCGCGTCTGCCGTATTCGCATTTGCTTCGCGTACACCGGTCCACCCGGTCCGCGTCCGCTTCCGGCCGCCTCGGGTCGATCAGGGGAGCCGTTCGGCCCGGAAGGTCACCTCCAGGAGCCGGACGACCTCCGGCCCCGAGGCGCCCCGCTGGAGCGCCTCGCGGGCGGCGAGCTTCACCTGCTGGGCCGTAGGGCAGTGACAATCGATGAAGACCAGGTCACAGGAGCCACAAGGACACAGATATTCCGTCATCGCGGTGAGGTAAACCTTCTCCTGGGCGACCGTGAGGACGATCGCCTCCGGGCTTGGGGCCGACCGCGCGGTCCGCCCGCCTTGGCGGTAGAGGCCGTAGACCAGAATGCCGATCACGCCGAGCAGGAAGACGAGCACGAAGACGATGAGCAGGTTTCCGTAGCCCGCCCTTCCGCGTGCGCGCGTGTCCTCGTCCATCGCCGTCGCTTCGGTGGGCTCCTCCGGCTCGTACACGGGGTTCACCCCCTTCCTGTCCCAGGGATGCTCGCCATCGTCCTCCGCCGGGAGGGGAGCCGCCCGCATTCCCCGGCGCCCGCCCACGCCGCCGCGAGAGTTCCCCAGATCTTCTCTTCCACTTCAACCTCCTCGATGCCGAGCGCAGCTCGAGTGGGGGTTGGAATCCCGGACGAAGGGGCCTGTTTGCCTCAGGCCCGGGACGAGAGCGTCACGCGGGGGGACGCCAGGGATGAGAGCTTGGGCTCGGAGGGGACGGGGGGTCCGTGGGCTGCCATACCCCCCGGACCGCTCGAGGATGGGTGAGCCGGAGATCCTGCAGCAGGGCTGCGCCGCAGGCACAGCAGCCGGTGAGGTTCAGCACGCTGTGGACCTGCGCGCCGCAGCCGTCGGCTTGGGCGTGGGGGGACGGGAACTCCGGACCCTGGGCGGCCTTCCCCCCGGCGGGGATCGCTCCCGATACGTTGCAGCCGAACCCTTCCCCATGCGGGAGGATCGCGGCGAGGATCAGCAGCGCTACGACACCCAAGGTCGTTCGGTTCATACCGTCCTCCTCCGCCCTCCCAACCCCACCCGGGGTGGGCCGGGCGATTCCACCTTAAACCTACCCCGCGCGGTCCGCTGAGGCCATGACGGGAATCAGCCGAAGACCTGATCTGCGTCAAAAGGGGGGACGTTCCCCCACCCCGCTACGGAGCCTGATGATTGTCGTATAATTGCATTCAAGCGTCTTACTGCTGTAGGATCACGCAGATTTTAAGGCGACAAGCCGAAAAGGGGTGAGTAGCATGCGACGCCCTCTCGTGCTCGTGCGCTGCCTTCTGGCAACGGCAGCCGTCCTCCTTCTGGGGGTGCCGGGAGGTGGGGCCTCCGAGAACCTTCAACCCCCGAGGATGGAGGTGTCCTGTTCCCGGAGCGAGGGCTGCTTCCTCCTCCTCCGGGAGGCGCTGGAGCAAGCCCCCGACTCAGCGGTGATCCAAATCGGCCCCGGCGTGTACTACGAGAAGCCCCTCATCGTGAATAAGAGCGTGGCCCTGCAAGGGGCCGGAGCGGATCGGACGCGGATTCAGCTCGTGGACCCGGACGCGGTGGCGATCAGCGTGCGCGGCGCGGGGCTGTCCGTTGAGATCCGGGATCTGGCCATTCAGGGAGGACCTCGGTTTTCCCTTAGGAGCGAGGAGTGGAGCGTTAACTCGGGGACGGCGATCTCGGTACAAAATGACCCGCCTGAGAGCGAAATACGTACACGCCTTCGCGTGATAAGAAGCCGGGTAGTGGGCATCGAAGGGATGGAGTTGCAAGGTGCAGAGGTAATCATCACGGACAGCGAAGTGTTTTCCGTGACATCGGGGATCCGGGGAAGCGGGCGGCTCGAGATTCAAAGCAGCTCCCTACGGAGCATCAGCTTTCAAGCGAACGTTGGTCCCAGTAATGGCGTGGGAATCTGGTTTCTCGGCCCTCGGCTTGTGTTGAAACACAGCACCATCGAGGACTACTGGGTGGGCCTCAGGTATGACAGCATAGAACGCCCGGGGAGCGGACTGTTCGGGGAGCTGATCTCCCAGGGCAATCTCTTCACCCAGAATGATGTGGGCGTAATCGTAGGGGGAAGCCTGCTGCAGGCCACCTTTCTCGATGACTCCTTTACCTGGAACCTATCCTATGGGCTCGTGATCGCCGATCCCTCCTGTGGGGAGGACCTAGGGCTGAGGGAGTTCATTGGGAGCATAGATGGGGCCGGAAACGAATTTGCCTTCAACGGTCAGGGGGACATCTGCCCGGAGGATTATCCTTTGCCTTCGGGGTTTAGAAAGCCCTAGCGGCTGGGTACACGAATTCATTGAACCTCGTAGGCTCCCATCATGACGAAGATCTTCGTTTCTCTCAACGGTTGCTCACAGGAGAACTGAGCGTAGGAGGAAGCTCTATGTCAAATCAAGATCGGTCATGGGATGGGCTGAATGGGCTCCGAGTTCCTCACGACTATCCCACGATCCAAGAGGCGATCGACGCGGCCCTCGGTGGCAGCCTGATCGAGGTAGATCGAGGCAGCTATCCCGAAAACCTCCGCATTCAAAAACCCCTCCGCCTCAAGGGCTACGGCGCGATTCTCAAGGCCGATCCCCAACGTCCCGCTGTGTCCCTAAGGGATGCCGGTGCTATCACCCTAGAAGGTTTCCGGATTCAATCCCAATCGGAAGGCAGGGGAGCTGGCACGGTGGGAGTCCTCATCCAGGGCAGGACGCAGGCTTCGCTACTCCGGAATGAACTGCAAGGTTGGGGCATAAGCATTCGGGTTCAGCCGGGCGCTTCCGCTGTGCTGGAGGAGAATATCCTGCAAACGGATGTTGCGGCCCAAGAGGTTGTGGGCATCTCGCTAGAGGGTGCAGAAGCAGAAATACTCTCCAACCAGATCCATATCGGATCTTCTTGGGAGTACGTGTTCGGGGTCTCGGCCTCGGCGAGCAAGCTGCGCATGGTCGAGAACACCATCACCCTCCTTGTAGGCTCTCGGGAAGTAGCCGCTGCACTCTTCCTGGTGAACTCTCAAGGCGAGGTCGCCGGTAACAGCATTGTGGCTCGCCGGGCAGAGGGGGTCCTGATCGACGGCAGCCGGGGTCTAACCTTGAAAGGGAATCATATCCTTGCCGATTCGGCAGGAATCGATCTGAGGAGATCCTTGCCGGAAGACCATGATGCAGGGAGGGTGAGAATCCAAGGGAACAGCATTTTCGGTCAACTACGGTCCAGCAAGGGAATTGTAGTGGACAGTTTGCAGGTGACAATAGAGGACAACACCGTAGGGGGCCACAAAGTAGGCATCCTCTTCGGCTTTGAGGGCCAAGGCGAGTTGAAGGGGAATCTCGTGGTAGGCAACCAGGAGGACGGGGTGATCATCCAGCGCGATGCCGCACGAGTACTCCTGCACAGCAATCAAATCCTAAGCAACGGGGGTTGCGGCGTGCGCATAGAGGGGGCCTTACAGGAGAGGCTCGCCATAGAGGGGGAGGAGAACTGGATCGCAGGGAATCGACAGGGGGACCTCTGCCCCGAGGACTACCCCTGGCCGGAGGGGTTCAAAGCACCCTCATGACGGCATTCAGCGCCACTCGTACAGGTTGGCAAATCAAAGGCATTTGGGGCGCGACTCGAAACGCTAGAAACACCCCCCTCTCACCAACGGATCAACAAGTGTTCCTCATGGGATTCTTGCCGGTGGATGACGTAATTCGAGCCTTACAAGGAGATCCCAGGTTGGCCAACAGCGCAGTCCCCATCATCGTTGCCTGGCTGAGCGCAGATGGCAGTACGGTGTACTATAGAGGAATCTCAAGGTCAAGGAGAAGCGGTAGCCACCATGGCTCCTCCACCCCTTCCTGCCCTGGGTTCCATCTGTGGATGGCAGATTTGTCTCCTGCAAGTTGAGCAAGCTATGATGATTCGATGATAGAGGAGAGAGGATCGGAGGATCAGCGATGAGAAGGCTTTTACTCGCCCCCTTGTTGTTCTTAGGGATAGGACTGATCGGTGTCGTGAGGGAAGCAGATCAACCCCCTTCTCCCCTCACGGTCTGCCCCCAGGGACCGCCGGCCTGCGATTTCGCGCAGATCCAGCAGGCGATTGACGCTGCCCCTCCAGGAGCGACTATCGAGATCGGAGCCGGGACGTACGCGGAGAACCTCTCCATCGTCGACAAGCCCTTAACTTTGCGAGGTCAAGGGGGAAACGCCATCATCCAAGGCGTTCTCCCAACAGTAGCCGTAGTGCAGATCCGAGTAGCGCAACCCTCACCGGTGATCTTGGAGGAAATAGCTGTAATAGCTCCTCTTGCGGATCCAGGCTCCTTCGGTCCAGACGGCGTTGTGATCTCAGGAAGCACCCAAGCCGTGCTTCGCCGTGTACAAGTCTCTAGAGTCGATAGCTCAGGATTAGTCATCCAAGATGTGGCCAACGCGACGATCGAAGAGTCACAGTTCTTCCACAGCGGCGATGGAATCGTGGTTGAGGGTCGCTCTAGGGTCACGATACGTCGGGTGCTCGCATTCGGCAATGGGGTTGGAATAAGCATCAGCGGCTCGGCGCAAGCACAGCTGGAGGAAGTGAGGGTGCTCGCCAATTCAGCGGCGGGTATTTTCATCGATGGCCCTCGTGCACAAGTCCTCATTCAGGACTCGGATATC
>JALUUA010000044.1 GCA_027021605.1 Candidatus Bipolaricaulota bacterium
ATTCTTTGACCTCCTCCTTCTTAAGAGTGAGTGGAAATAGGGTCTAGCTTTTTGCTAGTTGCTTAGGAAATGGAAAGGTGTGTGCACCGATGCTCGGTCTCTCCCACCTCCTTTCCCGCCAGAGCCATGGTAGCCCGCGGTCTGACCCTGTGGCTCCGCTCCCCCTTTGCTGCTTTTTTGTTGCGCTGCGCTGCGTTGTACGCCGTATTCCCTTCCCTTTTGACTTTCATTATAGAACACATCGCCGCGGTGTCAAGACCCGTCCCCGGCCTTTGGGCGCCCTCCCTGCCGGGGGCTCCTCGTGGGACTCGTCCTTCGGTCCCCCATGGTACCATGGGAAACGGGATTCCTGACCGCCGAGGTCGGCCTCCGCGACCGACCCTCCGGGGAAAGGCACATGGGTTGCGCAAGGGAGCGGGGAGGGGGCAGTCGAGGAGGGGGTTGACTCCCCCCGGGTTGCCCGGCGGGGGAGAAAAGGCCAAAATACTGAGCTGTAGAGGCGAAACCTCTTGACATTTCCCACGGGCTGTGCTAAGATCGTCCGTAAACAAAAAGCGAGAGCCAGGGCTACCTGAGCCGGTGTTGCGGTAAAGGAGGTGGTGCCCGAACCCGAGCTGGACGACTTCAAGCGGCAACGTCCTGCCGTCCCCATTTCGGGAAGGAAAATGGGAGTTCAACCTTCACTCAGCCTTTAAGGAGGTCAGGAAAATATGCAGAGAAAACTTCTCCTCGCTTTTGGGTTCGTCTTGCTGGCGGCGCTCTTCGTCTCCCTAAAGGGCGTTCACTCCGTGGCGGTAAGCACCTCTGAGCTGATCGAGCAGGACCTGCGGACCAACCCCGATCCGATCGTCCGCGCTGCGGCTTCCGACGTGATCGGCCATCGCTGGCTTCAGAGCCCGCCCCCCGCGGATGTCCTCTTCGCCTTCAACGACGTGACCCCTCTGGGAACCGCCGAGGGTCGCCGCACCGGGTTTGACGCCCAGTTGGATTACGTCTTCGCCAACGGGGACCCGTACTTCGGGGTCCCGCCCCTCGACGACCCGGTTCCCTATCTGGTCGGCATCGTGAGCGAGCCGATGAACCCCGAGCGCGACTACCTGCGCTCCGTGGCGCTGCTGGTCACCCTGCGCTCGGCCTTCTTCTTCGGCGGCGCGGAGAACGTCTTCGCCCTCGTCCAGGGGTGCGTCAACGGCGAGGTCATCGAGCCGTTTGGCCTTCCGGTCCTCTGCCCCTATGAGCCGGTCCGCCGCGCGTTCGCCGACGTGATTGCCGCAGGCTGGTACGTGGCCTTCGGGGACCTGCCCGCCATCGGGTTCGACTGCGCGGCCCGCCTCGACCAGGCCGTGGGCGGGGCCACCGTCGAGGCCCGCTGGGCCGCCGCTAAGGCCTACGTCCAGAGCGGCTGCGGCGACCTGGCGGACATCGCCCAGAACGGCGGCAGCCTCGAGCTACGCCAGGCGGCCGTCGCGCCTCTGGCCCAAGCCTTGGCCCAAACCGGGGATGCAGACGCCCTGATCTCCGCAGCTTCCCAGAGCGGCTCCTACGAGTGGCAGCTTGCCAACGCCTACGCCGCCGGCCTCATCCTGGAGAAGAGCGTCCAGGCCCGCGAGCTCGACTGCATCCCCACCGTCTCCGGCCTGAGCGACAACCTCTACCAGTACACGCTGGCGAACATGGGCACCCCGCTGGCCGCGGTGGGCGCGGCTCCGCTCGCCCGCTACTTCGCCTCCGACCAGGTCTTCAGCGGCAACCGCTGCAGCCTGGACCGCAACACCGACACGCTCAAGCTGACGATCTACCGCGACATCGGCACGGCTCTTCCGCTGACCAGCTTCGTCAGCACGCTTCCGTAGCCGTACCGTAGCGCACTCCGCCGCGCCCATCACCGCACACGCGCAGGGAGCCCAAATAGAAGCGGCAACAGACACAGCAACAGCAACAGAAGCCCAAGGACTTCGGAGGGGACCGGCCTAGCCTAGGCCGGTCCCCTTGCATTTGGGTGGGACGGCGCCGTGTCCGATTCCCGGGCCGCGCGGGTAGGATGGAACAACTAGGGGGAACAACGGGGATCGAGCGCGCGGGGCTGCCGGGCTGCCAAGGGCGGGCAAGCGCGTGCAATTCCGGTTCTCGTGGGGTAGGATACAGCCGGAGGGACGTGAGATCCGAGCCATGCAGAGACGAAGGCTTTACATCGTAGCGGCGCTGGGGCTGTTGCTCGCGGTCGCGGCAGCGGGGGTCTGGGTGCTCCGCCCCGAGCGCCGCGACCTCCCCCCGGGCGAGGTGGTGATGCTCGTCAACGGGGACCCCGTTCTGCGGGACGACTTAGAATACGCCTACGAGGAGCTGCTGGAGGTCTACCGACAGGTCTACGCCCAAAGCGGCCGGAACCTCGACCGGGTGCTTGAGGAGGGGGGAGCCCCGGGGGCGTACCTCCGCCTGCAGATCCAGTACCAGGCCGCCCAGCGCCTCCTCGACCGCGCCCTCATCTACCAGGAGGCGAAGCGCCGCCGGATCGCCCTCTCGGAGGCCGAGCTCCAGGAGGCGTTTGAGCGGCGCTACCGGCGCTTCCTGGAGACGAACGGTGTGAAGGAGGAGGAGCTGCGGGACCTCCTTCAGGACCCGGAGAAGCGGGGGCTCACAAAGCAGCTCTTGGGGATCCGAGAGGACAGCGTGGAGGAGCTTCGAGCCCGGTTCCGGCGCGAAACCCAAGATTTGCTGATTCGCCGCCGCGTCGCCGAGGCCCTCCTGGGCCCCGAGATCCCGCCCGACTCCGAGGAGGGGCAGGAGCGGCTCAACCGCTGGCTGGAGGAACAGCGGGCCCGCGCCCGGGTGGAGTACCTCGACCCCCTGCTGTGGGCCTACCACAAGGAGGCCCGCATCGCCCAAGCTGAAACCCCCGAGGAGCGGGAAAAGGCCCTCCGGGAAGCCCTGGCTGCCTACCAAGAGGTGAAGGACCGTCGGCTCTCCGACGACCCCTATCTCGACTTCTACATCGCCCAGCTCTACCAGATGGAGGTGGGCTTGGGTCTGGAGCGCGAGCAGAAGCTCCTCGAGCGCCTGCGGGAGCTCCAGGCGCAGGAGGAGGAGCGCGAGCGGGCCGAACAGGAGCTCCGCCGGCTCGAGGAGCGCATCGAGGAGAGCCGGGAGAAGGCGACGGAGTTCTTCCTCTCGGCGGGGGTGGAGGACGAGCGCCAGCTCCAAGCGCTCGTGATGACGGACCCCAACAACCCGTTTTACATCTACATGTACGCTCGGATGCTCCTGGCCAAGCCGGAGGGCTTTCGGCTCGTGATCCGCCTGCTGCCCCGGGCGATCGAGATCGACCCGCAGTACGTGGACGCCTACGTGCTCCTCGGCGACTTCGAGATGAAGCGCGAGCACTACGAGCGAGCCCTGGAGCGCTACCGGCAGGCCCTGGAGGTCGCCCAGGAGATCCAGGGCCGGGAGGACGCCAAGCTCAAGATGCTGGACAACGACCTCAACTCCATCCGCCGCAAGCTGGCCGAGGCCTACCTCGCCGTGGCGCGCAGGCAGTTGGATCAGCGGGAGCAGGAGCGAGAAGGGCAAGGGGAAAGGGAAGGGGAACAGCCGTCCCGCTCCGCCGCCGACGGCGCGGGCGCAGGGATCCCGCCCCGGGAGGCGCTGGAGCGGGCGGAAAGCCTGCTGCAGCGGGTGCTCTCCGAGATCTCGGAGGAGGACTTCGCGTATCCCAAGGTGTGGACCGCGTTGGGGGACGTCGCGTACCTGCGGGGGGACTACGAAAGCGCCCGCGAGCGCTACGAGCGCTCCCTGGAGATCCTCG
>JALUUA010000045.1 GCA_027021605.1 Candidatus Bipolaricaulota bacterium
CAGCCGGAAGACGTTGTAGCCCGCCTCCTGGAGGAAGCGCTCGCGCTCCGCCCGCGGCGGCAGGCGGATCGGCTCGACCACCTTGATCTTAAACGGCTTGTACCACTCGGGTTCCATGGGCTATGGATTGGGCTAAGAGCGTTGCCGGTCCCCCGCGGGCATGAACGCCTTGAGGACGTCGATGGGCAGCGGGAACACAATGGTAGTGGTCTGCTCCGAGGTGATGTCGAGGAGCGTCTGGAGGAAGCGGAGCTGGATGGAGGCCGGCTGCTCTTGGAGGATGCGGGCGGCCTCGGCCAGCTTCTCGGCAGCCTGGAGTTCGCCGTCCGCGTTGATGATCTTGGCGCGCCGCTCGCGCTCCGCCTCGGCCTGGCGCGCGATCGCCCGCTGCATCTCCTGCGGGATGCGCACGTCCTTGATCTCGACCGTGCCCACCTTCACGCCCCAGGGGTCCGTGTGCTCGTCGATGATCTCTTGGAGGCGGCGGTTGAGCTTCTCGCGCTCGGCCAAAAGCTCGTCCAGCTCCGCCTGCCCCAGGACGCTGCGCAGCGTCGTCTGCGAGATCTGATTCGTCGCCTGCAGGAAGTCCTCCACCTCGACCACGGACTTGCTCGGGTCCACCACCCTAAAGAAGACGACGGCGTTCACCTGGACGGGCACGTTGTCCTTGGTGATCACCTCCTGGGGCGGGATGTCCAGGGCGATCACCCGCAGCGAGACCTTCACCATCTTATCGATGATGGGGATCAGGATGAACAATCCCGGCCCCTTGGCCCCGATCAGGCGTCCGAGCCGGAAGATCACGCCCCGCTCGTACTCCCGGACGATCTTGATGGCGCTGATCAAGAACAGCACCACCAAAACGACAATCGCAATCCCTACGGTCGTCACCGGCGAGACACCTCCTTGAAGCCACTCGAAGAGAGCCCTCCGCACGGGCTCGAGCTGAAACAGCAACGCCGCGATCACCGCCAGGGTCCCGATCAGCGCGGAGATCCCCTGCCCCTGTCCCTGCCCTGAGTTGTTCGGGCCCCGGCCCGGTTCCCCCGGACCCGGCCCCGTGCTGCCCGTTCGCATCGGCCCCGGAGTGCTGCGAAGCGGCTGCATCGTCCCTCGCTCCCGCGGCTATTATCGACGATGCCTCGCTCGAAAGCAAAGCGCAAAGGGGCTACAATCACGGGGCTATGGACACAAACCCGAGCGCCAATGCCAATGCCCATGCGGAGCCGCTCAAGACGGCGAGGGCGAGAAGGCCGTTGATCGCCGCGAACTGGAAGATGCACAAGACCGTGGCTGAAGCTCGGGCGTTCCTGGAGGCGTTCTTGCCCCTCGTCAAAAACCCCCAAGGGGTGGAGATCGCGATCGCGCCGCCGTTCACGGCCCTGCCCGCCGTGGGCGAAATGCTTCGGGGGACGGGGATCGCGCTGGGGGCGCAGAACGTCTTCTACGAGCCGCAGGGGGCGTACACGGGGGAGATCTCGCCCCCCATGCTGAAGGAGCTGGGCTGCCGCTACGTGATCGTGGGCCACTCCGAGCGCCGGCAGCACTTCCACGAGGACGACGAGACAATCCGCAAGAAGCTGAAGGCCGTCTTCGAGCACGGGCTCGTGCCCATCTTGTGCGTGGGGGAGACCCTGGAGGAGCGCCGGGCGGGGCAAACGGAAGCTGTGCTGGAGCGACAGCTCCGAGCGGCGGTCGAGGGACTTTCGGCAGAGTTCGTAGGGGAGCTGGTGATCGCCTACGAGCCCGTCTGGGCGATCGGGACGGGCGAGACGGCCTCCCCGGAGGACGCCGAAGCCGGGGCGCGCTTCCTGCGCTCCCGGATTCACAAGCTCTATGGCGAGAGCATCGCGGAGCGGGTGCGCGTTCAGTACGGGGGCAGCGTGAAGCCCGAGAACGCCCGGTCGCTTATGACGGAGAACGTGGACGGGGCTTTGGTAGGCGGAGCTTCCCTCGACCCCGAGAAGTTCGCGGCGATCGTGAAGGAAGCCGCCGCCGCGACTTCCTCTGCTTGACGCTTACACGGAGAAAAGGCGTTTCAGACGACTCCGCGAGATGCCCGAGCTCCCCGAGGTCGAGACGATCCGGCGCGCGCTGGAGCGCGAGGTGCTGGGGTATGAGCTCCAGGCCCTCGACGTCCGGGAGCGCGTCCACCTCCTCAAGAACTGCACCCCCCAGGAACTCAAGAGGGCGCTCGTGGGGCGGCGGCTTACGGCCCTGGGCCGACGCGGGAAGTTTCTCGTCTTTGAGTTCGGCCCGTGGGCGGTGGTGCTTCACCTGCGCATGAGCGGACGGCTCCTCTTGCGCCCGGCCGAGCACACCCGCCTCGTGCTCCACTTTGAGGGCAAGACGCTCTATCTGGACGACGCCCGCCGGTTCGCCTCCCTCTACCTTGCGCTTGCAAAGGAGCTTGGCGAGCTAAAACCCCTTCGGCAGTTGGGGATCGAGCCCCTCACGCCGTCGTACACGTGGGAAGCCTTCCAAACGTTGCTCACATCGAAACGGGAGATCAAGCGCCTGTTGCTGGACCAGACCCAGATCGCGGGGCTGGGCAACATCTACGCCTGCGAGGCGCTCTTTGAGGCATGCATTCACCCCAAGCGACCCGCCCGCTCCTTGACGCAACAAGAGGCGAAAAGGCTCTTCGAGGCGATCCCCCGGGTGCTCGAGCGGGCGCTCGAGGCGGGCGGGACCTCGTTTGACAAGTACAGAACGCCCCAAGGGGAACTGGGGCGCTTCCAAGAGGAGTTTTCCGTCTACAGCCGGGAGGGGGAGCCCTGTCCCCGCTGCGGGGCACCCGTTAAAAGAATCGTCCAGGGCAGGCGGAGCAGCTTCTTCTGCCCAGGGTGCCAGCGGTAGCCTTTTCGTGCGTTCCCACTATAGTGGATTTTCACTATAAACTTCATCTTGTTTTCCCACTTTCGCGGCGGTACACTCTCCCCAGCTATGGCCGACCGGAGAAGAGGACCCGCGTTCAAAGTCGGAGGCCGCATTGAGCCCCCCTATTTCGTCAATCGCGAGGAAGAGCTGGCGACCCTTCTCCACGATGCGAGGACGTTGGCGCAAAGCAACGTGGTCATTGCCCCACGCCGTTATGGAAAGACGGCGCTTCTGCGAGCGGTGGAGGACCGATTGACCGCGGAGATGCTGGTCGCGTACGTGAACTGCCTGGGAGCCCTGCGGGTCGTGGACTTTCACGATCGGCTGGTGGAAGCGGTCCTGCGGGCGCTGGAACGGAGGCGGGGGAAAGGGAAGCGACTTCTCGCGACCTGGCGAGACGTGCTCCGGAAGCCCGTCGTCGGCATGCGGGAACTGCTCGAGGAGATTGGGGGCAGCTTGGAGGGAGTCGGCTCCGTGCGGCTGAAGTTCCGCGCGCGGGAGGTGGACGAGGCGACGCTGTTGGAGGCCGCCTTGGACTTTCCCGAACAGCTGGCGGAAGAAGCGAATGAGTTGGTGCTCATCGTCCTCGATGAGTTCCAGGCCCTGGTGCGCTTCAACGAGGGGCTCTTTTCCCTGCTGAAGGAGCGCATGGAGGCCCAGCGGCGCGTCGTTTACCTCTTCAGTGGGAGCAGCCTCCGCCTGTTGCACGAGGTCTTCGGGAGGGAGGGGAGGAGCCCGCTGTATCAGATGGTCGGGCGGCTGTTTCTGCGGGAGATTCCCCCGGAGCACGTCCGCCGCTTTTACCGCAGACGATTGCGAGACGTATACGATGCGGAGATCACCGATGCCGCCTTGGATCGGGTGGTCGAGCGGGTGGGCGGCATCCCCTATTACTTCCAGAAG
>JALUUA010000046.1 GCA_027021605.1 Candidatus Bipolaricaulota bacterium
GACGTTCGTTACCGAGTACCGGGTGTACGCGATCCTGGGGGCGTTCGTGGCCGTGCTGTCGGCGATCTACATGCTGTGGATGACCCAGCGGGTCTTTCACAACCCGCCCCGCGAGGAGCTCCAAGGGCGCGCTCGGGACCTCACGGCCAAGGAGGTCGCGCTCCTCGTGCCCCTGGTGCTCCTGGTCTTGTGGATCGGGATCTACCCGAAGCCCCTGCTCAGCCGCATCGAGCCCTCGACGGAGGCGCTGAGAGCGCAGGCCCAGGCCCGCGTCGAACGGACGCTCGAGGCCGTCCAAGCCCAAGCCCAAGCCGACGCAAACAGGGGCACAAGCGTGAACGCGGCCCCTGAGGGCAACCTCGCAAGGGACACCGCAAAGGAGGGGGGACGCTGATCGAGATGGAGGCCCGCGACTTCTTGGCACTCACCCCGATGCTCATCGTGACGGGCACGGCGCTCTTCGTGCTAATGCTCGACCTCTTTCTGCGCGAGGAGAGGAGGGGCTGGCTCGCCGGGCTGAGCCTCTTGGGGGTTGTAGCGGCCTTCCTCGCCAACCTCTACCTCCCGACGTTCGGGGAGCCCTTGGTCCAGGGGATGATCCGCTTCGATGCCCTCACCCAGTTCCTGAACGCCGTCTTTCTGTTGGGCTGCGGACTGGCGGTGATGCTCGCCGCCGACTACACCCGACGCCAGGGGATCGCCCGCGGGGAGTACTACTGCTTGGTGCTCCTCTCCACCCTGGGCGCGATGCTCATGGGCGCCAGCGCCGACCTCTTGATGCTCTTCCTGGGGCTGGAGACCCTCTCCATTCCGCTGTATGTCCTGGCGACGTTTCTGCGCAAGAACCCCGCCTCGCAGGAGGCCGGTCTGAAATACTTCCTGCTGGGGGCCTTCTCCAGCGCGCTCTTTCTCTATGGAATCGCGCTGCTCTATGGGGCCACGGGGACCACGAAGCTCGACGGGGTGCTCCAGGGGCTCTCGGGGGCGATGGGAGCGGCCCCCGGGTTGGTGCTGGGGGGCTTGGGTCTGCTGTTGGTGGGCTTGGCGTTCAAGGCCGCGGCGGTGCCGTTCCACTCCTGGGCCCCCGATGTCTATGAGGGCGCGCCCACGTCGGTGACGGCGTTTATGGCCGTGGCCGCCAAGGCCGGGGCGTTTGCCGCGTTTTTGCGGGTGCTCGCGATTTCAACCCCCGCGCTGGCCGAGGGCTGGGCCCTAGTTGTGGGGTGGCTGGCCATCGCAACCATGGCCCTGGGGAACGTCGTGGCCGTGGTGCAGCTTAACTTGAAGAGGTTGCTGGCCTACTCCAGCATCGCCCACGCGGGGTATCTGCTGATCGCCGTCGCCGTGGGGGGGACGGGGGCGCTGAGCGAGCCCGCCTCCGCGGGGCTGCTGTTCTATTTGTTGGTCTACACCCTGATGACCCTGGGGGCCTTCGGGGTGGTGATCGTGGCCGAGGGCCGGGGGGAGAACCTCTCGCTCGAAGACGTGAAGGGCTTGGCGTGGCGCTACCCCTGGGTGGGGCTGGCGATGGCCCTGTTCATGGTCTCGCTGGCGGGCCTGCCGCCCACCGCCGGGTTCTTCGCCAAGTTTTATGTGTTTAGGGCCGCCGTGGAGGCCGGGAGCTGGGGCGTGGTGTTGGCCATCGTGGGCGTCGTCGCCAGCGTGGTCAGCGTTTTCTATTATCTGAGGGTGGTCTACTATCTCTACTTGCGTCCCGCGCCCGCTGCAGAAGCGCCTGCTGCAGGAGGACAAGCGGAGGCCGAAGCGGGGAGGCCCGTCTATCTCTCGCGCCTGGCCGCCTGGGGGCTGGGGATCGCAGCCGTATTGGTGCTCTTCTTGGGCGTCTACCCCACCGCGGCGCTCCAATGGCTTACAGAAATTGCCGCGGCCGCGATGGGCGCGGTTCCGTAAGCGATCCCCGGACGGGGTTCGCCTCCCCACGGACGCCCGTTTATAATGCCCCATAACACACGCGCCGACTTCATCGCTTGGTTTTACAGGGGAGGAGCGTAAGCCATGATCAAGAACGACCGCTGGATCCGGGAGATGTCCCTCAAGCACGGGATGATCGAGCCCTTCGTGGAAGAACAAGTGAGCAAGGGCGTCATCTCCTACGGGCTCTCCAGCTACGGCTACGACATCCGCGTGGCGGATGAGTTTAAGATATTCACCAGCGTCAACACCAAGCTGATCGCGGAGGGGAAGCCCATCGTCGTGGACCCCAAGAGCTTCGACGAGGGGTCGTTCGTGGACCACAAGGGGGACTTCTGCATCATCCCGCCCAACTCGTTCGTGCTGGGGCGCTCGGTGGAATATTTTCGCATTCCGCGGAACATCTTGGCTCTGTGTCTGGGGAAGTCGACGTATGCCCGCTGCGGGATCATCGTGAACATCACGCCCGCGGAGCCCGAGTGGGAGGGCCAGCTCGTCATCGAGATCTCGAACACCTCGCCGCTGCCCGCCAAGATCTACGCCAACGAGGGGATCGCCCAGATGATCTTCTTAGAGTGCCCCGAGGGCTGCGAGGTCTCCTACCAAGACCGCAAGGGGAAATATCAGAAACAACAGGGGATCGTCACCTCCAAGGTCGCTTAGGCGTTCACGAAGTTGATCCGCCCGCGGCGATCCCCTAGAATCGGGAGCGGAAGCGAAGGAGGCTAAAGGGAAGATGAGTCCCATCATCGTCGAGATCGGGCCGGTCCAGATCCGCTGGTACGGCCTCATGTACGTCGTCGCCATCATCGTCGGGATCATCCTCACGAACTACGAGGTCAAGCGCCGAAAGCTCAACTTGACGCTGGACGACATCCTCGACTTCGTGCTGATCGCGATCCCGATCGCCATCGTCTTCGCGCGCCTGTATTACGTCTTCTTCCGCTGGGACGCGTATTACGTGCCGGGGGACCCCCTGCGCACGCTCTTCATCCCCTTCAGCGAGGGGTGCCGGGGGCCCGGCGGCATCGTCAACATATGGTGCGGGGGCTTGGCGATCCACGGCGGGCTCCTGGGAGGAGCCATTGCGTTGTGGATCTTCACCCGCTGGAAGAAGATCTCGTTCTGGCAATTCGCCGACGTGATCGCCCCCGCCGTCGTCCTGGGGCAGGCCCTCGGCCGCTTCGGGAACTTCATGAACGGCGACGCCTACGGGACCCCCACGGACCTCCCCTGGGGTATTGTGTTCCCTCGGAACTCCCCGGCGGGACAGGCGTACCCCGAGCTGCACATCCACCCCTCGATGCTCTACGAGCTGTTCGGGAATTTGATCATATTCGGGGTGCTCTGGTGGCTGCGCACCAAGCCGTTTAAGCCCGGCTTCTTGGTTTCGGTGTACGTGATGGCCTATTCGGCCCTGCGCTTCGTGGTGGAGTTCACCCGGGCCGACGCCCTCTGTCTGCTCACGGGCACCCGGTGCCTGCAGACGGGCGTGGGCTTCCTCGAGTCGCTGCGCACCGCCCAGGTGGTGAGCGTCCTGCTCTTCCTGGGGTTTGCCTGGTTCATGTTCTCCCGCAGGCTCTACGAGCAGCAGCCCGCCGAGCAGACCCTCCCCGCAGAGTCCCCTCCGCCGCAGCAGCGGACGGCCGAATGAAGGCGGAGGCTGAGACTGTCAGCAATTCTATTCTGTCAACGGATAAGGGAAACGGATAAACGGATTCCTCCCTGCGGACCCCATCCGTTAATCCGTTTCCCCATCCGTTGACCGACCCCCTACAGCCGAAACCTCTCGCCCAAGTAGAACTTCCGGGCCAGGGGGTTCTCCGTGATCTCCTCGGGCGGTCCC
>JALUUA010000047.1 GCA_027021605.1 Candidatus Bipolaricaulota bacterium
CTCCTCCTCTCGCTGGCGATCGCCTATTGGGGGGTCCTGCTCGCCCGCGGCGGGTTCCTCTAGCGGGAGGGGGACGGCGTGAGCGCGGGGAGGTCGGGTCGGGCTCGGGTCCCGATGCGGACGATGCGGGTGCGGTGGGGCCGCCTGCCTTGGGTGGGCTTGGCGGGCCTTGCGCTCCTTGCGGGCCTGCTCGCGGGACTCGTGCGCCTGGGTTCCCTCCCCTTATCCGCTCCCTCGTCCGTGCTGCCCCTGGGGTTGGAGTTCGGCTTTCGACACGGGCCCTGGATGCTCGCCTTTTTGGGGACGCTCATCGCCCTGGAGCGGGCCGTCGCCCTGGAGGCCCTCAAGGAGCGCTGGGGGTACCTCGTCCCGGCGCTCAGCGGCCTCGGCGCGCTGCTCCTCCTCGTGGGCCTAGAGGGGGCGAGCGCCGCGCTCCTCGTGCTGGCGGCCGTAGGGCTTCTGGGGATCTACGCGAGGCTGCTCCTTCTCCCCCACGGGCGGTTCTTTACCCTGACGATGGCCCTGGGAGCCGCGGGCTGGCTGATGGGGAACCTCCTGTGGTTCCTTGACCGCCCCCTGTGGGAGAGCTCGCTGGGGTGGCTGAGCTTTCCCGTTCTGACCATCGTGGGGGAGCGGCTGGAGCTGAGCCGCCTGCGCCGCCTCTCCCCCCTGGCCCTCGGGGGGTTCGGGATCGCTCTGGGAGCCTTTGGGGCGGGCCTCCTGCTCACCCCGGGGGAGGGGCTCCCCGGGGGCCTCCGCCTGATGGGGTGGGGAACCGTGGCTCTTACGCTCTGGCTCCTGGGCCACGACGTGGCGCTGCGGACCGTGCATCAAAGGGGCCTTCCGCGGTACATCGCGCTCTGCCTGCTGGCGGGCTACGCCTGGCTCTTCGTAGGCGGCCTGCTGCTGCTTCGCTACGGGTTGAGCCAATACGATGCCTTCCTGCACGTGGTCTTTCTGGGATTCGTCTTCTCCATGATCTTCGGACACGCCTCCATCATCTTCCCCGCGCTGCTGGGGGTGAGAATCCCCTTCCGGGCTGCGTTCTACGTCCACTGGGGCCTCCTTCACCTTTCGCTGGTGCTGCGGGTCGTCGGGGACCTCGCCGGGTGGGAGGCGGGACGACGCGGGGGCGGGCTCCTCGGGGTCATCGCGATTCTCCTCTTCCTGGGGAACACCCTCCGGGCGGCGCTCTCGGCCCCCCGACGGGGGCGGGAGCCAACTCCCTGACTGCCGATTTTGCCCCGCGCAGCTCCCGCTGCTATAGTGCGGCTGCAATCCCTCGGTCGACAAGTCGACGATGGGATGAGATGAGAGGACGGGATGGGACAACGAGTTCCGGCGATTTGGCTCATCGCCAACCCCGCGGCGGGGCGGGGCCGCACCCGAAGGGCCCTGCCCCGGGTCCTGGATCTCCTCCGCGCCCAGGGTGTTCCCTTTGAGCTTCGCCTCACGGCGGGCCCCGGCGACGCCGTCGAGCTGGCTCAGGACGCCGTGAGGCGAGGGGCCTCGATCGTGGCGGCCGTCGGCGGCGACGGGACCGTCCACGAGGTCGCCAACGGCCTCCTCGCGGGCGCAAACCCCCAGGGGACGGCCCTGGGCGTGATCCCGACGGGGAGCGGGAACGACTTCTGCAAGGCGATCGGCGTCCCCCTGAGTTTAGAGGGGGCCGTTCGGGCGCTGGTCGAGGGGCGCCCCAAGCGGGTGGACGTCGTCCGGCTGGGCGCTCGCTACATCGTGAACGGGCTTGGGATCGGGCTCGACGGGGCCGTCTCCCACCGCTATCGCCGCCTCAAGCGCCTCACGGGCGAGCTGGGATATTTATGGGGCGCGATCCACGAGGCCCTGACGTTTCGCGCCTTTTCGGCCCGCGTGCGCGGCCCCGACTGGGAGCACGCGGGCCCGGTGCTCTTCGTGGGCGCCTCGAACGGCCCCTACCACGGCGGGGACTTCCGCCTGGCGCCCGACGCCCGCGTGGACGACGGTCAACTCGACGTCCACGTCGTGCGGGACATGCCGCCCCTCCGGCGGCTGGTGCAGATCCCCAAGGTGCGCCGGGGGACCCACCTAAAGCTGCCGGAGTTCTCGCTGCGCCGCGCCCCCTGGGTGGAGTTCTCTGTCGAGAGAAGGGTCCCCGCCCACGCGGACGGGGAGCCCTTCTGGCTGGAGCCCGGTTGCCACCCTGTGACGCTCTACCCCAAAGCCCTGACGGTGATCGCGCCCCCATGAGCCCGCGCCCGCGTTCGGATCCACAACGGCGAATCCGCGAGCTGTTGGCGTTCTTGTACGGCCCGCGCGCGGGGCGGCGGACGTGGGAGGCGCTCGCCCCCAGGCTCGAGGCGTTCCAACGACGCTTTCGTCCCGTGGCCGAGCCGTTGCCGTTGAGCGAGAAGGACGCGTTCCTGATCGCGTACGGGGACCAGCTGCGCGCCCCCGATGAGCCCCCGTTGCAAACGCTGCAGCGCTTCCTGAAGCGATGGGTGGACGACGCGCTCCCCGGACTGCATTTGTTGCCGTTCTTCCCCTACTCGTCGGACGACGGCTTCGCCGTTGTGGACTACAAGAGCGTCCGTCCCGAGCTGGGGAGCTGGCGGGACGTGGAGGCGCTCGCCCGTCGCCGTAAGCTGATGGTCGACGTGGTCCTCAACCACGTCTCGAGCCGACACCCGTGGGTCGAGGGCTTCCGACGGGGGGAGGCGCCCTATCGCGATTTCTTCCTCGTCGTGGAGTCCGACGCTGAGGCTGTCAATGCGGACTGGTCCCGGGTGGTGCGCCCCCGAACCACCCCGCTGTTCACGTCCATCAAGACGGTGGACGGCGAAAGGCGCGTCTGGACGACGTTCGGCCCCGACCAGGTCGACCTCAACTACAGAAACCCTCAAGTGCTGCTCGAGATGCTCGACGTGATGCTCTTTTACGTCGAGAAGGGGGCGCGGGTGCTGCGCCTGGACGCGGTCGCGTACCTGTGGAAGGAGCCCGGGACGCCCTGCGTGCACCTACCGCAGACGCACGCCCTGGTGAAGCTCTTCCGGGCCGTTTTGGATGGGGTCGCCCCCGGCGTGCTCCTCATCACGGAGACGAACGTGCCCCACCGCGAGAACGTCTCGTACTTTGGGGAGGGCGACGAGGCCCACCTCGTGTACAACTTCGCCCTCCCGCCCCTGGTGCTGCACAGCTTTCAGACGGGCAGCGCCCGTCGACTGACCCAATGGGCCGAGGCCCTCATGGAGGGCGTCCCCGAGGGCTGCGCGTTCTTCAACTTCCTGGCGTCGCACGACGGGATCGGGCTGCTGCCCGCCCGCGGGCTGCTGAGCGAGGAGGAGATCGAGGCGCTCGTCCGGCGCACCCAAGAGCACGGCGGGCTCGTCTCCTATCGATCCGCCCCGCGGGGCGAGGAGCCCTACGAGCTGAACATCACGCTCTACGACGCGCTGAACGACCCCTACGATTCCGACTCCGACGACGAGCGCGACGTGCGGCGCTTCCTGGCCGCTCACGCGATTATGCTGTCGCTCGCGGGCGTCCCCGCGCTGTACTTTCACAGCCTGGTGGGCTCGCGCAACTGCCATGAATGCGCGCGGAAGACGGGCCACCCGCGGGCCATCCACCGCGAAAGGCTTTCACTTCGCAAGCTGGAGGCCGAGCTGGGCGACGAAGCGTCACGGAGGGGGCGGGTCTTGCGGGGGCTGCTCCGGCTGCTCCGAGCCCGACGGCGGCACCCCGCGTTCCACCCCTTGGGGAAGCAGC
>JALUUA010000048.1 GCA_027021605.1 Candidatus Bipolaricaulota bacterium
ATCGTCTACGTGGAGGCGACGATTGCCTACAACGTCTCCCGCGATCCGCAGGCGTACGCCTTCGAGATCGAGGACCCGCAGCTGATCGTGCGCCAGGCGGCCCAGGCGATCATCCGCGAGCAGGTCGCCCTCCAGGAGGTCGACCGCCTCTTCGCCTCGGAGGAGCGCCAGCTGATGGGCGAGCGCATCAAACAGGAGCTGCAGGCCCTCCTCGACCGATACGGGACGGGCATTCAGGTGCTCAACGTCTTCCTCCAGGAGGTGAAGCCCCCCACCCCCGAGGTCGCCGCGGCCTTCGACGACGTCAACAGCGCCATACAAGACAAGGAGCGGATGATCCTCGAGGCCCAGCGCTACGCCAACGAGCAGATCCCCCGGGCCGAGGGGCAGGCGCAGAAGATCCTCAACGAGGCCGAAGCCTACAAGCAGAGCCGCATCCTCGAGGCCCAAGGGGCCGCGGCCCGCTTCCTGAGCGTCCTCGAGAGCTACTACCTGGGGGAGACGGTCACCGCCGCGCGGCTCTACATCGAGACCATGGAGGAAATCCTCCCCGGGATGCGCAAGGTCATCCTCCCCACAGGGGGGAGCGGCCTGGTGAGCCTGCTCGACCTGGAGCGCCTCCTCCAGGGCCGGTCCCCGATGCGGGAAGGGGGTGAGGGCCGATGAGGACCCTGATCGCGTTCGTGCTGATCGCGGCGCTAGCCTGGATCGGGTTTGGGCTGTTTACCTTCACCGTGGACGAGACCCAGAAGGCCGTGGTGCTCCGGTTCGGCGAGATCGTCCGCGTGGTGGAGGCCCCCGGCCTCTACTGGAAGACCCCCTTCGTCGAGCAGGTGCTCTACCTGGAAGATCGGCTGATGAGCTACGAGCTGACGACGCCGGAGCCGATCATCACCGCGGACAAGCAGCGCCTCAACATGGACAGCTACGTCCTGTGGCGCATCCGGGACCCGCGGGCCTACCGGGAGCGGCTCCCCGGGCTACGCCGGGACGCGGAGGTCCAGCTGGTGCGCGCCATCCGCGACGCCCTGCGGGACATCGTCGCCCAACAGCCGTTCCAGGAGGTGCTCAAGCGGGACTTCCTCGTCGAGGTCAAGCAGCAGGCGCAGCGCGAGGTGGACGCCTTCGGGATCGAGATCGTGGACGTGCGGATCAAGCGGGCCGACCTCCCCGAGGCGAACGAGAAGGCCGTCTACCAGCGGATGATCAGCGAGCGCAAGCAGATCGCCCAGCAGTTCCGGGCCGAGGGCGAACGGGAGGCCCAGCGCATCCGGGCCGAGGCGGACAAGCGCATCCAGATCCTCCTGGCCGAGGCCCAAAAGCGCGCCGAGGAACTCAAGGGCGAGGGCGACGCGGAAGCCCTGCGCATCTACGCCGAAGCCTACAACCGCGACCCGAACTTCTTCCTCTTCTGGCGCACGCTCGAGTCCTACAAGAAGTCCCTGGCCCAGAACAGCGTCCTGGTCCTCTCCACGGAGAGCGACTACCTCAAGCTCCTAGACATCATGGAGTCAAAGCGCCTGATCGAGGCTTTAAACGGCGAGGAGTAAAGCGCCTGTGGGGGTTCATTAAAGATCGAGCCCCAGCAGCTCGGACAGGCGCTCCATGGTGGGCCCCAGCTCGGCGTGGATCACGAGATCGGCCATCGAGTCGAAGTCCGTGGGGTCGCGGTTGAGGATCGCCAGCCGCGCCCCGCGGGCCTTCGCTTGGGGGACCAGGCCCGCCACGGGGTACACCTCGAGGGAGGAGCCCAACGCCAGCAAAAGATCGCACTTGAGCACCTCGAGTTCGGCCTCCTGGAAGGCGGGCGGGAGCAGCTCCCCGAACAGCACGACGTCGGGCTTGAGCAGCCCGCCGCAGCGGTCGCAGCGGGGCACCCCCTCCGCGCTCACTTCCACCTTGCGGAAGACCTCCTCGATGGGGTAGACCTCGCGGCACTCCACGCAGACCCCGCGGGTGTAGCTCCCGTGGACCTCGAGGACGCGCTTCGAGCCCGCCTTCTTGTGGAGGCCGTCGATGTTCTGGGTGATCACGGCCTTGAGAAGCCCCTTCTCCTCGAGCCGGGCCAGCACCCTGTGGGTGACGTTGGGCTCGGCCTCCGTGAGCTTGGCAAAGCGCCACCTCCAGAACTCGTAGAAGCCCTTGGGGTCGCGTCGGAAGCCCTCCACGGAGGCGACCTTCAGGGGATCGACCTGGGCCCACAGGCCGCTTCCCGGGCTGCGAAAGTCCGGGATGCCCGACTCCGTGGAGACCCCCGCTCCCGTAAGGGCTACGGCATACCGAGCGCGCTCGAGCATCTCCGCGAGCTTTTGGACACTGTCCATGGCCGTACTGGGCTTAGCTTAATTCAGGGAGTCCCAAGCCTGCAAGAACGAAAGGTTGCCATTCCCTTGAGGCTCCCCTAAGATAGGCAAACGCCATGCTCGGGGAACGCTCAGGGACAAAGGTCAAGATCTGCGGGCACCGCACGCTTGAGGACGTCCGCGCGGCCCGGGGGGCCGATGCCCTCGGGTTCGTCGTGGCCACCCCCGCATCCCCCCGCAACCTTTCGGTGCCGCAGGCTCAAGCGCTCATAGAGTCCGCGCGGGATGCCCACACCCACACGATCGTCTTGGTCACGACCGAGACCGACCCGGGGATCTTGGCCGGACTCGTGGAGCAGCTCAAGCCCCACGTCCTCCAAGTCCATCGGGAGCTTTCCCCCGCGAAGCTAAAAGAGATCGCCGATGCCCTTCCCCCCGCGGTTCAACTGTGGGGCCTGCTGGGCATCCCCCCGGACGCTCACGCGAAGGAGCGGGTCGAGAGGGCTCGAGAGCTGGTAAAGGCCCCCTTGGATGCGCTCGTGCTCGACACCCACAAGGGCAGCCGGAGCGGGGGGACGGGGCTCCCCCACGACTGGGGGACCAGCGCTCGGGTGCGTGAGGCCGTCTCCCCCCTTCCCGTGGTGCTGGCGGGGGGCCTCACTCCGGAGAACGTCCGGGCAGCCGTGGAGCGCGTGCGGCCCTGGGCCGTGGACGTCTCCTCGGGCGTCGAGCGGTCCGGCCGCAAGTGCCCCCACACGATCGAGAGGTTCCTGGAGGAGGTGCGCCGCTGTGGCACAGCGCAGGCGCAAACTCTACGCAGCGGCAGCTGAGGTCGAAGAAGCCCCGGAAAAGCTGAGCGCCTGGCCCAAGGACGGGCGCTTCGGCCCCTTCGGCGGGCGCTACGTCCCCGAGATCCTCCTGCCCGCCCTCCAAGAGCTGGGGGCCGCCTACGAGGAGCTTTCCCAGAACCCGAAGTTCCAGCGGGAGCTTCGGGAATATCTCGGTGACTACGGCGGGCGGCCGACGCCCCTCTACTACGCCAAGCGGCTTACGGCGTGGGCCGGGGGCGCGCGCATCTACCTAAAGCGCGAAGACCTGCTGCACACGGGGGCCCACAAGTTCAACAACGCGATCGGGCAGGCGCTACTGGCCAAGCACATGGGCAAGACCCGTCTAATCGCGGAGACGGGGGCGGGCCAACACGGCGTGGCCACGGCCATGGCCGGGGCCGTCCTGGGGCTCAAGACGGAGATCTACATGGGCGCCGCGGACATGGAGCGCCAGCGGATGAACGTCTATCGCATGGAGCTTCTGGGCGCCCGGGTCCACCCCGTGGAGGCGGGCACCGCCACCCTCAAGGACGCGATCAACGAGGCCCTGCGCGACTGGGCCGCGAACGTGCGCAGCACCCACTACCTGATCGGCTCCGTCGTCGGAC
>JALUUA010000049.1 GCA_027021605.1 Candidatus Bipolaricaulota bacterium
TGACAGGGACGTTCAGCGCGATCGGGGAGTCGGTGGCCCAGGCGGCCGCCGCGGCGCGAAGCGCGGCCCGCGCGACGGCCGAGGCCCGCGCCCAAGCCCAGGCTCTGGCGGAAGCCGCTGCCCGGGCCCGAGCCCAGGCCCAGGCCGCCGCCGCGGCCTCCGCCCAGGCTCAGGCCTCGGCGACGGCCCAAGCCGCGGCTCTGGCAAAGGCGTACGCGCAGGCGAAAGCCACTGCCGAGGCTGCAGCTTCTGCGGTAGCCTCCGCGGCAGCCCAGGCGCGGGCCCAGGCCGAGGCGGCAGCCGCCGCTCGGGCCGAGGTGCGCGCGCGGGTGCAGGCCGCGGCCACCGCCGTTGCCGAAGCGCAGGCCCAGGCGGAGGCCGACGCCCAGGCGGCTGCCTCCGCGGCGGCTCAGGCGCGGGCCGAGGCGGAAGCCCTGGCCGCGGCCTACGCACAGGCCCTCGCCCGCGCCCAGGCGGCGGCCGAGGCGAGCGCCGAGGCGCACGCCCAGGCGCAGGCGGCGGCGAGCGCGCTGGCGGAAGCCCTAGCCCGGGCCCGGGCCGAGGCGGAAGCGAGCGCCGAAGCCGCAGCCCAGGCCGCAGCCCAGGCCCAAGCGGCGGCCGAAGCGGCGGCCCGTGCGGCAGAATCCGGCGATCTGGCCGAGGCCGCGGCGCAAACCCAGGCGGCCGTCGAGGCCGCCGCGCGGGCGCAGGCGAGCGCCCGGGCGAGCGCGGAGGCGGAGACCGAGGTCGGGACGGCGGTGTCCGCGGCCGCGGAAGCGCTTGCCCAGGCGCAGGCCCGCGTGCAGGCCGAAGCAGAGGCCGCCGCCGAGGCCCTGGTCCAGGCGCAGGCCGAGGCGCACGCCCAGGCGCTTGCCGCGGTAGAAGCGCAAGCGCAGGTCCAAGCGCAGGCCCAGGCTGCGGCCGACGCCTTCGCGACCGCCCAAGTCGAGGTGAGCGCCTCGATCGAGGCTGCGCTGACCGCCCAAGCTGAGGCTCAGGCGGCGGCCTTCGCCGCGGCCCAGGCCCAAGCGCAGGCCCACGCACAAGCCTTCGCCGCGGCCGAGGCGATTGCGGAAGCGGAAGCGGAAGCCTCGGTCTTCGCCGCGGTCCAGGCCCAGGCGAGCGCGCAGGCGGTAGCGGCGGCCTCCGCCGCGGCCCAGGCCCAAGCCGAGGCCACCGCGGCCGCACAGGCGGCCGCCCACGCGGCGAGCTTCGCCGCCGCGGACGCCGACGCCCTCGCCCGGGTGCGCACCGCCGCCGAGACCTCGGTGGAGCTCATCGGCGAGGTCGGCGCGGCCACCCAGGCCACCGTGAACCCCGAGTGCCTGCAGAACAGCTGCCGCCGGCTCGCCGTCCTCTCCGTGAACGCTGTGGAGGCCGCCGCCCCCTCCTCCGCTCCGCCCGCTGGAGATCCGGGCCCCGGCCCCGTGGGCCTGGCGGTCGAAGTCGCGATCGCGGGCGGGACGGGACCCGCGGCCGAAACGACGCCCTTCACCCGGCTGCTCCCCCCCGGCACGGTCGTGACGCTTACGGCCCCCGGAACCGCGACCGCCGCGGACGGCCGGAGCCTCGCCTTCGCCGGCTGGCAGCTCCCGGACGGGACGCTCCGCCCGGAGGCGGAGATCCGCCTGCCGGTGCCCGAGGAGGGTCTGGCGCTCACCGCCGTCTACTCAGCCCCGCGGGGGGCCGCGCTCCCCGGTGCGGTGGCCCGGCTCCTCTGGGACCTGGGCTCGTTCCCCGGGGGCTCGTTCCTCGTCGTGACCCGGTCGATGCCCGAGGAGCTGGCGGAGGAGATCGCCCGACTGCGGGCGCAAACGGCCCGACAGACCGAAAGCACCCTGCCCTCGACGGTCGGGTTCCAGCTCGACCTGGCGGCCCGTGCCGGCCGGATCGTGGGCAGCTTCCCGAGCCGGAGCGCCGCCCACCGCATTCGCTTTGACCTGCTCGACGGCTCCGGCACCCGGGTCGCCGAGCTTACGGTCACCCTCGCGGTGGTCGGCCCCGAGGAGGAGTCCGTCACCCTGACCGTGCGGGCGATCTGCACGAACTGCAGCTCCGGCGGACCGGTGGAAGTCCGAGGGGTGCCCATCGCCGTCGCCGGGGTGGGGACGGGCTCAACGCCCTTTGCCCTCACCCTGACCGCGGGGGCCCAGGTGACCCTCGAGGCCCCGGGGCAGATCGGGGGCCGGGAGGGACTGCCCGGGGACGTGCGCTTCCTCGAGTGGCGCGTCGGCCCCCGCTTCGAGGAGGCCACGCTCCTGGCAAAGGACAACCCGCTGACCACCACCGTGAGCACCTCGACCACGCTCTACGCCGTCTACGCGGCGGTGTTCTAGGGGGTGGGACCGTGAGCACGAACACGAGCTCGAACGCGAACGCCACCCCCTCCAGACCCCAAAGGGCGAAGGGGATCGTTTTGGGCCTGGGACTGAGCCTGGGCCTGGGCGCGATGGCCTGGGCCTGGGCGACGGCGGACTTGGCGCTCGGCCCCGCCGTCGCCGTCCCCGTCCCCCCTCCCCTCCCGGCAGGGCCCGGCCCGGAGGGCCCCTTTGTGCCCGTCGCGCCGGAGCTGGACCGGGTCGTCTCGCTCAAGGGCGCCGAGGCCGCGGAGGTGCCCGAGGTCGGGGCGGACGTCGGCCGACGCGCCCCCGACTTCACGCTTCCCGACCTCGACGGGACCCCGATCGCGCTGAGCGCGCTGCGCGGGCGGGCGGTGGTGCTCAACTTCTGGGCCAGCTACTGCCCCCCCTGCCGCCGGGAGATGTCCGCGATGGCCGAAGCCGCCCGCGACTTCCCCGAGGTGCTTTTCGTGGGAATCAACGTCGGCGAGCCTCCGGAGGTCGCAGGGGCCTTTGCCCGGCAGGTAGGGGCGGACTACCCGATCCTGCGGGACGCCCGGGGAGCGGTCGCGGTGGCCTACCGCGTAGCGAACCTGCCGGCCACGTTCTTCCTCGATGAAGAAGGCGTAATCGTCGATCGGGCGTTTCGCGCTCTGAGCGCCGATGAGCTGAGAGAAAGCGTGCGCAAGCTAAGGAGGAATCCACAATGAGGGCCGTAACGGTGTGGAGCGTTTTTCCGGGGTCCCCGCGCCGCTGGGCGCTGGGGGCGCTGTTGATCGTGACGGTGTTGATACAGTCCGTTTGGGCCATCGGCATCTCGATTTCGGCCTCGGCGGAGGCGGTCTGCGGCGAGGAGTTCAGCCACGTGCTCACCGTGACGTGGAGCGTGACGGACGCCGAGGGCGGCGTGCGGGTGACGATCACCGCGACGCTGCCGGACGGCTCGACCGTGAGCGAGACGCGCAGCGAGCCGCGGGGGGAGGTGACCCTCGAGCTGCCCTTGCCCGGGGGCGGGGAGGTGCTCGTCGAGGTTCGCGCCGAGTCGAGCACGGGCACGGCCAGCGCCTCGGCCCGCGCGAGCCTGGGGCCCTGCGAGGCCGCCGCCCCGGAAGCCCGGCTCGAGGACGAGGACACCGACCCGGGCCTGGTGCTCTCCCCTTCCGTGGAGGCCCGCTGCGAGCGCGGCCGGAGCCACGTGCTGCGCGTAAGCTGGCAGGTGCAAAACGCCCCCGAGCCGCTGATCGTGCGCGTAAGCGTCCTCGTCGGTGAGGCGACCCTCCGCCAGGAGGCCGCCTCCCCCGCGGGGCGGGCATCCTTCCCCTTGAACCTCCCGGAGGGGGGCGGGGCCCTCGTCCTGGGGGTGGTCGAACCGCGCGGGAGGTCGACCTCGGCCCCGGGCCGGGATGCAACGGGTGAACCGGGTGCCTTCTCGGCCCGCCTCGTCGTCGCGCTGCCGCCCTGCGAGGAGCCCCCGCGGCCCGAGCCCGGCGCGGGGTTCACCGCGCCGCCCGCGGGCTCGGGGCCGATTCCCCAGCCCCCGGTGACCACCGAGACGCCCAAGGGGCCGGTCCGCGAGACCGACGTCGTCCACCTGGGCGGCACGCCCGAGGGACCCACGCCGACCGTCTTCGTCACCGCGGTGGGCACGGGCGCGGCCGTTCGGCTGCTCAGCTGGACCCTGGACCCCGGGGACTTCTCCCCCGTTCTGCTGAAGACTTCTGTGAGCTTCCCCGGCTTTGACGTCCGGCTCCTCGCGCTCAAGGGCGAGATTTCCCCTGATCTTTCAATCAACCTGCTGCTCAGCGCGGTGCGCCGCGAGGACGGCACCCTCTGGCTGACGACCTGGCGCGTGGAGGAGGACGGCACGTTCCAGCCGATCGGCTCGGTGGGCTACGGGACGAACGCGGACGTTTCGGTCGAGGAGTACGCCTTGGCCTATCGGGCCCTGGCCCAAGGGGGCGCGGTGAGCCGCTTCCAGGTGGTCACCCCCGTGCGCACGCAAGGGGACCGGCTGCGGGTGATCACCTGGTCGGTGGACGCCGCGAGCGGCGAGCTGGTCGGCCGCCGGGACAGCGGCTTCTGGGCCGCGGCCCAGGGGAACCTGAGCGCCGCGCATCTGGGACAGGGGCGCTTCATCGTGACCTACAGCAATGCGGATAAGATCCTGCGCTTTTCCACCTTCACCCTCTCCTCAGCCGACGCTCCCCAGGGGGCATCCGCCGCGACGCCGCTTGACCTGCGGGGACAAAAACCGGTCGAGGAGGAGGTCCATGCCCTGGCGAGCTCGCCGCTCACCGCGGAGGGCCTGCTCACCGCGGTGCGGGTGGGCATCGACTTTCGCCTGATCGTGTGGGAATCCCGATTCGAGGGCTTGGTCTGCGACGGGGGCTGCCTCCCGTTCTATCAGACCTACCGGATCACGGACAGCAAAGCCGACGAGGAGTTCGGCCTCGGGGTGGACATCGGGCTGCCGCCCCGCCTTACGGGCATGACGCAGGGCGGGGATCCGGTCCAACCGAGGGGGATCTTGACCGATAACCTCTGGGAGGACATAGCGGGGGTCGGAGGCGGTGCGGTGGTGACCCGGACCGCTTCCCCTCCCTATTCGATCATCGCCAGCGTCACCAAGGTGATGACGCTGCTCTTGGCGGTGGAGGCCGTCGAGGCCGGGCAGGTCTCCCTGGATGACATGGTCGTGGTCAGCGAAAACGCCGCCGGAAAGGGAGGATCTCGAATGGGGTTGGAGGCGGGGGAGGTACAAAGCCTGAACACGCTGCTGCACGGACTTATGATGGAGTCCGGCAATGACGCGGCCACGGCGATCGCCGAGCACATCGCCGGGACGGAGGAAGCCTTTGCCGCCCTCATGAATGCGCGCGCGCAAGCCCTTGGGCTATCGGCCAACACAAAGTACAGGGACTCCTTTGCCGGCGGGGTGTCCGTGCCCCAGGATCAGGTGACCCTCTGGCGCTACGCCTGGGCGAACTATCCGCTGTTCCGGAAATACCCCGGCGCGCTGAGCTACTCGGCATGCGGTCAGGACTCCCAAGGCAAAGAAAAATGCTGGAATCTGAATCGATCGCCGAGCGACTACCCGGGCATCGAGGGCTGGAAAACCGGCAACGGGGGCCTGAAAGTTGAGGGATTTGAGCCCATCTGGTGCCCAAGCGTCCCAGGCGGCTGCCTCGTTGCACAGGCCACGAGGCTGACCCGGACGTTCGTCGCCGAGGTCCAGCGCTCGGGCGACCGCTGGACGGATGTCAAGAACCTGTTGGACTACGGCTATCGCAAGCTGTTTACGCCCGACATGGTGGAATCAATAAACGCGGACATCTCGATCGCCCAAGACTTCGACTTCGCGCTCGATGCGATCACGGACACCGCGGCGATCACCGCCACGGTCTTCCCGAGCGGGGAGCTCGAGGTGTGCAGCTGGGAGGTCGTGGCCGACTTCGGGAAGATCAACCGCCTCCGCTGCGCGCAGGAGACGATCACGGATCTTACCGCGGGACCGGCCGAGCGCGTCCGGCCCACCCAGCTGGACATGGCCCGGCTGTCCACCCTGCTGCGCGAGGGCGACTACCTGGTGGGCCGGCTCGTCTATTTCGGGAGCCTGCGGGACCTGCGCTTGACGCTCTGGCAGGTCGCCCCGAAGTTCCCGTAAGGGGGAGGAGCGATGGATCGCGATCGCAATCGCAATCGCCATCGCCATCGACTCGTGGGGATCGTTCTGCTGGCGGGGGGCCTGCTCCTCGGGGCGGGCCTCCCGGACGCCGTCCCCCAGGAGGCCGAAGGCACCGACTTCGTCGTCGTGAGCCTCGAGGGGGTCGCCGTCCGCCCGGTCCGCCCGCCCGCCCCGTCTGCGGCCCCCGCGGCTCCGAAGCTCATGCTGGGGGCGGTGGCCGGCTCCGGAACCCGGGTGCAGAAGAGCGCCTGGCCCGAGGCGATCTGGGTCGAGGCCACGCCGGGCGCCGACCTCCTCCCGGAGGAGAGCGGCGGCGTGCCCCTCCTGGCCCTTCCCGAGGCCGAGCTGGACGAGGAGATCGGCTTCGTCTTGATCGTCCTGGACAACCGCGTTCCCGCGGAGCGCTCGCCCGAGACCTGGCTGAGCGCCTCGCTGCCCGCCGTCCTCGAGGCCGCGGCCGGCCCGCTGGCGCTCTGGGTGGCCCGTGGAGCCCTCTCGCCGGAGGAGGAGGCCGCTCGGGTCCGGGAGGCGATCGAGCCCCACCTGGGCGAGAACGCCGTCTTGGGCGTTCTGGCGGCGAAGTTCTCCCGCGAGCGGGACTGGGGCGTCCGCGAGGCGCCCTACCGCGCGAGCGTGGGCGATGGGACCCTCGCCCTCGACCTCGCGTATCGCGTCCGGCGGGTGAGCTTACCCCCCACTCTCACCCCCACCCCGAGGGCCCCGGTGCGCGTGCGGCTCATGGGAATCGCCCGGCAAGCTCCGGAAGCCCGACAGGAGCCGGAGGGTCCTGAAGGGGCTTCCCCGGTGTTCCTCTGGAGCCGGGGCGCGGGCGGCTTCCTCGGTGAGCGGCTCAACGGCCTGCTTCGACGTCTCCCCTTCGTGGGCGCCTATGAGCTGCGAGAAGGGGAAGCCCAAGTCCTCGCCGAGCCCCTCTACGTCGGGACGCTTGGGCCGTTCCTCTCCCTCGATGTGGGCATTTGGGCTCAAGGGGCCGACGGCGTACGCTCCCTGGGCCGACTCAACCGGCTGTGGACGGGGGCGGAGCTTCGGGACGGCGTGCCGGACGCGTTCGCGGTGCGACTGGCCGATCCCCAAGGCAAGGAGGAGATAACCCTGAGCTTTACCATCGAGGTGGGTGCACAAGACTAAGCAACGATCTCGGTTGCTGTCCACTGCTGGCTTGAACGGGCACAGAAAGCCCCAGCGTGGTCGTCCGGCTCTAGAGACCTTCCTCCCGGAGCCGCCGCTCCAGCTCCTCCAGCTCACGGTCGATCTCGGAGTCCAGCGGGTGGGCCAGCGCGCGCACGGGCTGAAGCTCGTACAACCTCAAGGGTTGCTTTATCCCCTTGAGCCGCTGCTCCCCTCGGTCCACGAACTGAAAGCCCTCCAGGGAGCCTGCCAGCTCCTTGACGAGCTGCGAGAGGAGGATCTGCCCGCCCGCCGCCTGATCCATGACCCGCTCGGCCACGTTTACGGCGTGCCCGATCACGTCCTGCCCGTCCTTTACGGGTTCCCCCGCGTGCAGGCCCATCCGCACCCTGAGTTCCTCGCCGATCCCCGAGCGCTCCAGGAGCTGCTGGATCTCCGCAGCGCAGAGCAAGGCCCGCTTCGCGCTCGAGAAGCTGATCAAGAAGCCGTCCCCCAGCTCCTTTATGATCAAGCCGCCGTGGCGCTCCGCGCTCCTCCTTATAAGCTCGTGATGCCTGCGCAAGAGCGGATACGCCCGCTCGTCCCCGTGCTCCTCTAAGAAGGTCGTAAAGCCCTCGATGTCCGTAAAGAGTGAAGACGGCCACGCCCTCGGGGAGCGCCTGGCGCTCGATCTTCTGAAGCTCCTGCTGGGAGAGGCGTTTTTGCAGCTCGAGAAGCTTTTGGGAGGCCCGGGCCTCGGCCAGCTCCTCCCGCAGCTTCTGGATCTCTTGCTGCAGCTTCTTGATCTCCTTGGGGCTCCCGCGCAGCGCTCTGATGATGTCCGGAAGCGCATCACCTAGGGCAGCGATGCTTCCGGCCCCAAAGATGAACACGATCAGCCAAAACCACCACTGATCCCACGGGATCATCTCGCTTCTCCCCCCGTACCGTCCGGGGAAGAGCTTAGAGGAATCCCCAAATAGGGTCAATCCGCGGACGGTGGACGAAGCGGAGGGGCGCTCCTAGAATGAGGACGCCATGCTCAAGCGCGTGGATCGCTATCTGCTCCGGGAGATGGCCCTCCCCTTCGTGCTCGCCGTCCTGGGGTTCCTCATCTTCATACTGCTGTTCCTGATCGGCCAGTTCTCTCAGTGGCTCGTCGAGCGCGTGATCCCGCCCAAGACGCTGCTGCTGCTCCTGCTCTACAAGACGCCCTATCTGCTCGTGCTGGCGCTGCCGGTGGCCGTTCTCTTCTCCATTTTTCTCGCGCTGGGGCGGCTGGGGCACGACCGCGAGGTGATCGCCCTCCAGGCCGCGGGGATCTCCCCCCGAAGGGTGCTCTTGCCCCTCTTGGCCGTGGGGCTCCTCGTAAGCGGCCTCGATCTGTGGATGAGCGACACCCTCGCCCCCTGGGGGAACCAGCGCTACCTTCGTCTGCTGCTGGAGCAGCTCTACGGCGGCCAGACGACGCCTCAGATTCGGGATCACGCCTTCTTCAAGGGGGCCGAGGACCGATTCTTCTACGTGCGCCGCTACGACAAGGAGCGGGACGTCCTCGAGGGCGTCCTCGTGTATGATCTATCGGGGCAGCTCGCGCTTCAAGACGGGGAAGGCGGGGCGTACCCCAAGGTCATCACCGCCCAGACCGCCCGCTGGAGCGGCGAGGAGTGGCTCCTCTCCCAGGGCGCCGTCCACGCCTTCGACGACGAGGGGAATCTCGTGTACGTCCAGCGCTTTGCGACCCTCACGCTGCGGGTGGGGGCGACCATCCAACGGCTCTTCCTCGAGCAGCGGACCCCCAGCGAGCTGAGCTTGCGGGAGCTGGGGGAGCGCATCGAAGCCTTTCGCAAGATCGGCCGCTCCCCCGACGCGTTGATCGTGGAGTACCACCTCAAGATCGCGATCCCTTTAGCAGCGTTTGTGTTCGCGCTCTTCGGGGCTCCCCTGAGTTTATTGATCGGCCCGCGGGGTCGGGCGCTGGGCGTGATCCTAAGCGTGCTCCTGGTGCTCCTCTACCAGGGCGTGCTCTTCTGGACCGCCCAGATTCTGGGCAATCGGGGCGACATCCCGCCCGCGTGGGGCGCGTGGCTCCCCAACCTCCTGTTCGGGCTCATCGGGCTTTGGCTCTTCTTCCGGGCCGACCGCCTGGGGCGCATCGATCACCTCGAGCGCCTGCGGCGCGCCCTTCCCCTGTGCTCCCTCGTTCCCGTTCTCGTCCTGGGTTCCGGCAGCGTGATAGGGGTCGCCCAAGAAGACGCGCGCCCTGAGGGTGCGCCCATCGAGATCGCCGCCGAGAGGCTCGTCGCGTATCGGGACGGGAAGGAGTTCCGCGCCGAGGGCTCGGTGGAAGCCCGCTACGCGGACGGGGAGATCTTCGCGGGGAAGTTGGCGCTTACCCGCCTCGAGCAGCCGGAGGAGCTATGGAAGCTGACCGCCGAGGGGGCCCGGTTTCGCGCCCCCGACGAGGGGCTTTCCGGGAGCGCCCTTCGCCTCGAAGCGCTTCTCGAGCGGACGAGGGCGCAGCTCATGCTGCGGGAGCTTGCGCTCGTCCAGTCGGCCTCCGTGGAGTTCGAGGGCGGCCGCCTCCGGGCCGAGGCGATCGTCCTCCGCCCGTCGGATCGCAACGACCCGAGCGCGGAGGCCGAGCGCTGGGTCGTGGAGGCCCGCGGCGGCGTCGTGCTCCGGCACGACGACCAGAACGAGGTCACCCGCGCCGAGCGGCTCGCGCTCACCCTGGAACGGCAGCCGGCCGACGCCGAGGGCCCCCTGCTGAGGGCCCTGCAGGCGGAGGTTCTCGCCTTCGAGGGGGAGACGGACTTCGTCAACGCCGCGGGGGAGACCCACCGGCTGCGCTACCGGGGGGAGCGGGCGACCCTTCGATTTACGGAATCCAACGAGATCGCAGCGGTTGACATCGCCAAGGGCGAGTTTACCACCTGTCCCTGCGCCGCGGAGATCCCGCAGGCGGCGTACTCGATCCGTGCCGAGCGGCTCTACGTCCGCCCCGATGAGCTGGTAGGGGCGCTGGCGATCACCCTGAGGGCCTTTGGGACCCCCGTCTTCTGGGCACCCGCTTATGTTGCGCCCTTGGGGGACGTGCGCCAGAAGTACCCCTTCCTCCCCGAGGTGGGCCGCGACTCCCAAAGGGGCTACTTCGCCAAGTGGCGCCTGCCCCTCTTCTTGAACGAGAGCACCTTCGGGTTCTTGCTGTTGGACTATTACTCCCGCTACGGCGAGGTGGGCACGGGGCTCGACCTGACCTATCAACTGCTCCCCGGCTCCCCCGGGGGACGGTTCTCGTACTACCGCCTCGTGGGCTCCCCCGGGGGGGAGGCGCTCTCCCTGGACTGGCGGGATTCCCTGCGGTTGACAGGGGACACCCGGCTCGACTGGGCGCTGGGGCTGCGCACGGGGCTCCTCTCCCGCGTCACGGGGGAGGAGGCGGCTCGGATCGTCTCGCGGGCCGCGCTCTCCGGGACGGAGGGGAGCTGGAGCTGGCGGGTGGAGCTGGGACGGGAGCAGAACCTCGTCCCGCCCGAAGCGGAGCCCGAGACGCGGGAGGAGCTGCGCTATCGGGTCCTCGAGCGGCTCCCGGAGCTCTCGATCGCCCGTCGGGGGACCGGCGTCGCGGGGCTGCCCCTGCGCTCGTCATTGCAGCTGAACTGGGGCCGCTATCGCGAGGTGCCCTTCGAGGGCAGCCCCCGGGAGAGCGCCCGCGCCGACGCCCAAGCCCGCCTCTCCCTCCCGCCCCTGCCGCTCCTTCCGGGATCCTCGGCGCTGCTGCTGGGGGCGGACGCGGGCGTCCAGCTCTCGCTCTACGAGCGCACCCGACGGGAGGCGGGCGACTTCGGCCTTCAAGCGACGCTCACCCCCCTCCCCTCCCTGCGCGTGACCCTCGACTACCTCTATCGAGCCGTGCGGGGCCGCAGCCCCTTCCGCTTCGATCGGCTGGACCTCGCGAATCGGGCCACCCTCCAAGGGTCGTGGGCCTTCTCCCGAGCTGGGACCCTCCAGTGGACCGCGGGGTACGACCGCCTTCGCGGGCAGCCCCTGCCCCTGCAGCTCGGCCTCTCGCAGCGCCTCGGTCCCCTCGCGCTCTCGTTGGAAGGGCAGCTGCGGCCGGACCCGCTCGTCCCCGAGCGGATTTCGGGGCAGCTCCGCTGGAGCCCGGCCTGGGGGGAGCTCATCCTGAGCGGGGGCTATCGCTTTCCCCAGGGGCGGTGGGACGACGCCATCCTCAAGCTGGAGCTTCGGGAGGGGCTCCCCCTTCGGCTGGGGGCGCGCTTCGACCCCCAGGCGGGGGTGCTGCGCCGGGTCAACCTCCAGGGGCGCTGGGAGCTGTCACGGTGGGAGCTCTCCCTGGGGGGCGAGTACGACTTCGGCCTCGGGGAGGTGACGGCGCTGCAGCTGGGGGTAGTGCGGAAGTTCTGCCAAGCCTGCTGGCAGGTGGGGGTCTTTGCGAGCCGGGAACGGGTCTGGTTCGAGGCGCGGATCAACGCCTTCCCCTCGGCGGCCGTTGCGTACTCCCCCACGGATCAAGCGCTCTCCTTCGGTGATTGAGGGGCTCGACGCTCGTCCTGTCCTCTAGGCTATTGACTTCTCCCCACGGGGTACGGTATGCTCTCTGCAGGGGAACGAAGGGGGTGAGGAGCGATGAAGCGGGTGGCGGACGGGCTGACCGCCTCACGCGCGCTGATCGCGCTCTTGATCGTGCTTCTCAGCCTCGGCGGCAAGGACGCGCTCTCCTGGGTGATCTACCTCATCATCTTGGGCTGGACCACGGACGTCCTGGACGGCGAGCTCGCCCGGCGGGCCCAACGGCGCTTGGACGGCGAAGATCCAGAGATCCAAGGAGAGTGGGAGCAGACTTGGCTGGGGGAGCACGACTTCGCGCTGGACATGGTCATGGTCTACGCGAGCTTCCTCTACCTCACCCTGGTGGGGTACGTGCCCCCGACGTGGGCCTTCGGGTATACGCTCCTCGCCGCGGTGGCCATTCTGCTGAGCCACGGCTCCAAGTCCGTGACCGAGATCTTCGCCTTCCCGCTGGTGGCGCTGCCCTTGATCATTGCGTATCAAGAGGGCTTGTGGGTGGCCTATGCCTATATCGCCTGGATTGTGGTCATGCTCGTGCTCTTCTGGGGGCGCTTCGTGGGGGTCGTCAAGGAGTTCATCGCCGGGATGCGTCAGCTCCTTCGGGTATAATGCCCCGATCGGAGCTTGCAGCACCCGCATGAGCGAAACCGAAGGAGGACGAGACGAGATGGCAGCGCGCAAGATCGGCGGCTACTTGAAGCTTTCGGTGACGTCCCGGTACTTGGGCATCCCCATCGAAGAGGTGGAGAAGATGGTCGAGAGCGGGGAGCTGCCCGCCCTCAAGATCGACGGC
Organism: Candidatus Bipolaricaulota bacterium; assembly: GCA_027021605.1. GTDB lineage: Bacteria > Bipolaricaulota > Bipolaricaulia > RBG-16-55-9 > RBG-16-55-9 > JALUUA01. The sequence continues at coordinate 12,542 of JALUUA010000049.1, forward strand.
GAGTGGCGGGTGCCCCTGGACCAGCTGGAGCGGTGGCTCGACGAGGAGGTGCCCCCCGAGGAGCTGAAGAAGCTTGCCTCCCACCTCAAGGGCGTCGACCCCAAGAAGGTGGAGGAGGTGCTCAAGGGGCCCGAGGAAGGTTGAAGTTGAAGTTGAAGTTGAAGTTGAGGTTGAGGTAAGGGGCCGCCTGGACTCCCAAGCCCTAACCCCCCGAACCCCGCCCGCTTGGCTCTACTTCCACTTGATCGTGCAGCCGACGGGCTGCGTCTCTTTTACCTCGGGCTCGCGGCCCGCCAGGAGCGCCTCCAGCGCGTCCTTCAAGTAGCGCTTCGTGACCTTCGCGGGGTCCTCCCAGTTATCGTCGATCGTCCCGTGGTAGCGGAGCTTGAGCTCCCCGTCGAAGAGAAAAACCTCGGGCGTGCGCTCCGCCCCGTACGCCTTGGCGACCTCCTGGGTTTCGTCCCACAGATACGGGAACGGGTAGCCCTTCTCCTGGGCGCGCTTCTGCATGTTCTCGAAGCTGTCGTCGGGGTACTTGACGGGGTCGTTCGCGTTGATGAGCACGAACGCGATGCCCTTGGGCTGATATTCCTTGGCCAGCTCGATCATGCGGTCCTCATAGGCTTTGACGTAGGGGCAGTGGTTGCAGCTGAAGATCACCGCGGTGCCCTTCTCGCCCTTGAGCTCCTCCAGGGAGTGGACCTTCCCGTCGACGCCCTTTAGGGAAAACGCCGGAGCCTCATCACCGATGCGCATGGTATCCCTCCTTATTGTTTGCGTGCGATCTCACGCGGCGTAGCCCAGCGCGTGGGCGCAGTGCGATGCGATTATAGTTATCCTTGTCGCCCTCTGCCACACCCGTTTCCCTCCATGGGAGCTACTTCCATGTGTTATTTCGCCTCATGCTGGGCGATCTTCCTCAGAAGGGCAATTGGGAAGGGGCATTCCGGGTGTACTCCTGGACTTGACAAACGCGCTTTTTGTCTTGTAGATTGATCGTCGTAAAAGAGATGCTCTCCCATGTGATAGGAAAGGGAGGGAATACTATGCATCTCTTTTCAACATGTCTCTTCTATAGTTATGTGTATTGGTCCCTAATTCTCTGCTTAGCTTCTTCCCTAAATGACGAGGTAGTGCTTTCTCAATATCAAGGTAAGTCCCCTAGCCGGCAAGCGTTCTCTAATCCAGGAATAGCTCTCGATCCAGATCCGGGGGATATCATTATCAACGAGGTCGCCTGGTCCGGCACCGCTGCCAGCCCCAACGATGAGTGGATCGAGCTGTATAACACGACAACCCAAGACATTGATCTCACCAGCTGGACGCTGGAATCCACGACCGACGGCACGCCCAGTTTCACCTTCGATGCCGCCCACTGCAGTAATCTCATCATCCCTGCTCAGGGATTCTTTCTACTGGAGCGCAGCGACGACAACACGATAAGCGACATCCCCGCTGACTGCATCTACACCGGCTCGCTGGTCAATTCGGGCGAGAGCCTTGCGCTGAAAGACCCCATAGGCACCGTCATCGACACCGCCAACGGCGACGGCGGAACATGGCCCGCGGGCACCACAAGCTCGGGAAGCCCACCCTACGCGTCGATGGAGAGGATCGATCCCCTTGCACCCGACACGGATGCCAACTGGGCCACCAACAACGGCATCGACCGCAACGGCTTGGATGCTAACGGCGACCCCATTAACGGCACGCCCAAAGCCCCCAACTCCACGATCAACGAGCCGCCCGTGGCCGATGCCGGAGCGGATCTGACGGTCGACGAGGGGGACACCGTCACCCTCGTCGGCTCCGGCTCTTACGACCCCGATAACGACCCCATAAGCTGCACCTGGGACCCCGGCGACGGCTCCGGGACGCTGGCGGACTGTACGGTCACCCACACCTACGCGGACGACGGGGTTTACACCGCCACCCTCACCGTGGAGGACGGGCGCGGCGGCTCCGACACGGACACGGCCCAGATCGCCGTGAACAACGTCCCGCCCACCGTCGACGCGGGCCCCGATCGGACGACGGACGTCGGTCGGCCCGTGAGCTTCAGCGGCTCCTTCACCGACCCCGGCACCGCCGATACGCACACGATCGAGTGGGACTTCGGTGATGGCTCCACCGCGACCGGCACCCTGACGCCTACCCACACGTACACCGCGGCGGGCGTCTACACGGTAACGCTCACGGTCACGGACGACGACGGCGGCGTGGGCCAAGACACCCTCACCGTCTCCGTGAGCGCCCCCACCCTGACGGCCACGAAGCGCCTCGTCGAGCCCGGGCCCTGGGTCCGGGTGGGCGAGGAACTCGAATATGAGATCGTCATCACCAACGCGGGAAGCGCCGCGCAGCCCGACAACCCCGGGCCCGAGTTCCGCGATCCTCTCCCCGCGAACACGGAGTTCGTGGAAGGGTCGCTCTCGGCCACCGCGGGGACGGCCTCGTTCGACCCCGAAAACAACGAAGTCCGCTGGGACGGCGGGCTCGCCCCCGGCGAGAGCGTCACCCTCGCCTTCCGCGTGCGGGTCCAGACGGTGCCCACCGGCACCGTGATCGCCAATCAGGGGGAGACGCTCTACGATGCCGACGGCGACGGCTCGAACGAATCCACAAGCCCCACGGACGACCCCGCCACCCCCGAGGAGGACGACCCCACCCGCAGCCCGCCCGTCGTGCTGCCCGGCGACCCCAACGGCGACGGCATCGTGGATATAAGAGACGCCATCTTATGCGCCGAGGGCGCTTTGGCCCTTCGCTCCCTCGCTGAGCTGGAGGAGGCCGCCTGCGACGTGGCCCCGCCTGCGGGCGTCGTGGACGGTCGCGACATCGTGCGCATTGCGGAGATCGCCCTGGGCATCGCTTCCTCCCGGGTTACCCCGCAAAGCCTGCAGCCGAGCCGGGAGCCCCTGAAGCTGCGATGGGAAAGGGTGAGCCTCGTCCCCGGCGAGCGTCGGATCGTCAAACTCTATGCCCAAGGCAGCGTAAAGGGCCTCCAGCTGGGTCCGAAGGGCGCGATCCGCTTCGATCCCCGCGTCCTCCGCGTGCTGAGCGTGCGGGCCGTTGCGCCCTACACCCTCCTGGCCTCCCAAATCGACCCCGCCCGCGGGGCGGTTCGGGCCCTGCTGGTGCGCTTTGACGATCCCGGGCCGAACGCATTCGCATCCACAGCGGCGGGCGCGGGCCTCCACGCCCTCGGAGCGGAGACGCCGCTCCTGGAGCTGGAGGTGGAGGCCGTCGGGCAGCCGGGGCTCCAGACGCTGCTGCGCCTGGAGCCCGATCTGGCCCTCGACGAGGGCCTTCGGACGGCAACGGTTGCGGTGGAAGGCGGCACGGTGCGGATCGGGCCCGCCGTTCCCCTTCGGGTGGAGCGCCTGGTCGTCCGCCCCCTGGGCTCCGCGACCAGGCCCACGGGTTACGG
>JALUUA010000050.1 GCA_027021605.1 Candidatus Bipolaricaulota bacterium
GGGCTTCGGCGGCTTCGATGTTCGTGTTGGAGGCTTCGGCGCGGGGGGCGGGTGGGCGTATGCCGTCTCCTCCCCGGAGGCCCGGGAGCCGGGCATCGAGGAGGTCTCGATCGGGCTGAGGGTAGGAGGGCTTCTGCTGGAGACCCTCCTTGTGGAGACGGCGCGGGGGGGCCTAAGCTTCGGGGCGCTGCTCGGGAGCGGCTCCTGGGAGCTGGAGCTGCGCGGCCCGGCCCGGGGCGACTTCGCCTCCCTGGTGCGGAACCCGCCCCGGCAGCTCAAGCTGGAGCGCTCCTTCTGGTTCGCGATGCCCTACCTCTCCTTCGAGTGGAAAGCCTTTCCCTTCGCCGGGGTGCGCCTTAAGGCGGGGTACGGCTTCGCCCTGAGCTTCGAGGAGTGGCGGCACAACGGGGACCCGGTCCCCGGCGGGCCCCTTCGGAGCGTGGGCTTCCCCGCCGTGGAGCTCATGCTCATCTTCGGGGGCTGATCGCGGGGGGGATCGCGCTCGCCTCCCGGGGGCCGGGCTGCTACAATCGCAGCATCTTCCAAGGGAGAGGTGAGGTGAGGTTTTCCGCACCATGGAGCCCCGATCGAAGGAGTTCCTGCTCCGCCTGCTTCGGACGATCAGCCCCTCGGGCTCCGAGCGCGAGGCGGCGGAAACGTGGACCGAAGAAGCCAAGACGTTTGCCGACAAGGTCTGGGTCGACGCCCACGGGAACGCGTATGCCCTCGTCAACGAGGGCGGAAGCCCCCGGGTGATGCTGGCGGGCCACATGGACGAGATCGGGCTCATGATCACGCACATCGACGACCAGGGCTTTCTGTACTTCACGACGATCGGCGGCTGGGACCCCCAGATTCTGCAGGGCCAGCGCGTCTGGGTGCGGACCCGCGAGGGGCGCATCCCGGGCGTCATCGGGAAGAAGCCCATCCATCTCCTCAAGAACGAGGCGCGCGAGAAGGTGGCCAAAGTGGAAGACCTCTGGATCGACATCGGCGCCCGCAACAAGGAGGAGGCCGAGGAGCTCGTGCAGATCGGGGACCCCGTCGTGCTGGCCTACGAGCCCCAAGAACTGAGGAACGGGCTCCTGGTCGCGCGGGGGATCGACGACAAGGTCGGCGCGTTCGTCGTGCTGGAGGCCGCGCGGCTCCTTAGCCAGCTGAGTCCCAAGGCCGAGGTGTACGCGGTGGCCACGGTCCAGGAGGAGGTCGGACTGCGGGGGGCGCGCACGAGCGCGTTTGCCATCGATCCCAAGGTGGGGATCGCCGTCGATGTGGAGTTTGCCACCGACTTCCCGACGATGGAGGTCGAGAAGAAGAAGCTGGGGGCCGTGGAGCTGGGGAAGGGGCCCGTGCTCGTGCGCGGGGCGAACATCAACCCTAAGCTGTTCGAGCTGCTGGTGGAGACGGCCCAGGCCGAGGGCATCCCGTATCAGTGGATCGGCGCGCCCGGCGGGACGGGCACGGACGCCAACGTCATCCAGCTCACCCGTGCGGGCGTGGCCACGGGGCTCTTGGGGGTGCCCAACCGCTACATGCACAGCCCCTGCGAGATCGTGAGCCTCGAAGATCTGGAGAACACTTATAAGCTCATGGCCCACGCCGTGGCGCGGATCGACGAGTCGATGGGGTTCGAGCTGCTGTAGTTTGAGCGTTAGATTCGGGAACCTCACGCTTACGAGGAGGCGATCTGGCGTTGTCTCGCGCGCTTCTCGGACTGCTGGGATGGCTTGCCGCCCTGGGGCTCGGGTTCAGCCCGAGCGTCCCCGAAGGTTCCGGGCGGGCTCTCACATCCGGGGCCGAGACAGAGACGAAGACGGAGACGAGGGTGCAGTCGGTCCTCGAGGCGTTGGAAGCCTCGGAGCGCGTCCTCTGGGTGGGGGCCCATCCCGACGACGAGACGGTCGCCGCCGGGCTGCTCGCCTGGGCCAAGGACGTTGCGGGGGAGCTCTATTTGGTGAGCCTCACCCACGGGGAGAATGGAGATCGCGTCTGGGGAGGGCTCTGTCGGGGGTCGCAGCTGGGGGAGGCCCGCGCCGCGCTCTTTGCGCAGTCCGCGGAGATCTTGCAGGCCGACGGCTTCGAGGTGGGCCCCTTTGTAAACGGGCCGCACGCGGTCGAGGAGCTGGATGGGCGGTGTCCACCGGGGGCGCCTTTTCGGGGCTGGCCTCCTTCGGCCACCTCGGACGACGCGATCGCCAAGTGGCGGGGGGAGGGCGATCCCCTGCTCTACTTGGTGGAAGTGCTGAGGCGCTGGCGGCCCGACGCCATGGTGGCGATGGACGCCTACTGCGGGGTGAGCGGCCACCCCGAGCACATCGCCGCGGCGCGCCTCTTGCTTGAGGCAATCCCCCGGGCGGCCGACCCTGAGGCGTATCCCTCCGCGAGGGAAGCCTGGGCGGTGCGCTTTGGGATCTTCTCCGCCCACGTGATCCGGCCCCTCATTGAGTGCGGCTTCTGCAAGTGCGAAGGTCCTCCTCCCCAGGAGCCCGTGGAGGGGGTGCTCACGTTGGAGGAGTCCCGCACGCATGGGGCGACGTACTTTCGGGTGGCCTGCCGCGTCGCGAAGAGCTACCAAAACACCATGGAGGAACGGGGCCGGACGCCCGAGGAGCTGGAGGCGGAGTGCGAGCGGGCGGAACGAAGCGCACAGGAGGCATTCCGGCGCGGGGTGAGGGCGCACCCGATTGTGGAGCGCTACCGCTTATACACAGGACTTTCGTCTCGACGGTAGAAGTCATTTGATAGAGCAACACTCCTGTCTGGCCGAGCCTTGACCCCACTTCACATCTTGACAGGGGGACCTCCGCCGCCTATACTTCGGAGTCCGAAGTATATTCCGGGAGCCAAGGAGGCGATCCGCATGCAGACGCAAATCCCGGGCTACGCCTACGGCACGGCGGAGGCGGCGCGGTCCCCCGTCTCTTTAGAAGAGCTGGAGAAGCTCAAGCAGGCCGTCGGCTTCACACCCGAGGACGAGCAATACTTAAGAAAAGCCGGGGACGTCTTGGAAGACCAGATCGAGGAGGTTCTGGACCTCTGGTACGGCTTCGTCGGCTCCGTACCCCATCTGCTGTACTACTTCACCGGTCCCGACGGACAGCCCCTCCAAAACTATCTCGAGGCCGTCCGAAAGCGCTTCGGGCAGTGGATTCTGGACACGTGTCGGAGGCCCTACGACCAACAATGGCTCGATTATCAGCACGAGATTGCCCTGCGACATCACCGCGCGAAGAAGAACCAAACGGACGGGGTGCGGGCCCCGGAGCACGTGCCGCTGCGCTACCTGATCGCGCTGGTGGCGCCCATCGCCTTGACGATCAAGCCCTTCTTGGCGAAAAAGGGGCACAACCCTGACGAGGTGGAGAGGATGCACCGGGCGTGGGTGAAGGCCGTGGTGCTCCAGGCGGCGCTGTGGAGCTACCCCTACGCCAAGGAGGGGGACTGGTAGCCCTTGATCTTGATGGGAAACGAAGGGGAGCTGGACGGGAAGCTGATCGCGGCGCTGGAGCGCCTAACGCAGGCGTTGAGGGGGGAGCTGGGGAGGCGGGCGCGGGCCCACGGGCTGAGCCCGCTCCAGGCCCAGCTCCTCGTCTACCTGCGCGCGTCTCGGGGTCGGGGTCGGGGGGAGGGGA
>JALUUA010000051.1 GCA_027021605.1 Candidatus Bipolaricaulota bacterium
CCTCTGCCCCGAGGACTACCCTTGGCCGGAGGGATTCCGAACCCCCGAATAAAGGTCCCTCGGCGAGCGCTCTTTTTGGGAGCCCTCTCCGTCCTGGTCCTCTTGCCCTATGGGCCCGCAAACGCTCAAGGAGGCACTGATCCGCTGCAACATCCGCCAGATCGCGGTCTCCAGGCGGGCAAACGCTTTCTGGACCGTGGTGAAGTGGGGCAGGCGCCGGAGCCCTAAAACCTCTTGAATGCGCGGCATCTCGAAGAGCCAATCGATCAACTCCCGGTAGCTGACCCTCAACTTTAGCTTGAGGCAATAGAGTACAATCAGCTGGGGCTGGGTGAAGGCGTGCTTGGAGAACTTCGAGCCGTATGGCGGCACCTGCTCCGTTGCCCGTTGCATACACATTTGAGTAAACTGTAGCAGCTGGATTGACGACAGAGAGAGGATCAACGGGGGCATCCGCAGATGAATCGAGGTCTGGTCCTGGGCTGGCTCGTAGCAGGGCTCGTCGTGGGTCTATATCTGCTCTCGACATCGTTCCTCACTGCATCATCGACTACAGCCTTCGGGAACACCCTTGAGATCTGCACCCAAAGTTGTCCTTATGCAAGTGTAGAAGACGCACTAGCCGCTGCGTCCCCGGGTGACACACTCTTGCTTCACCCGGGGGTCTACCCTACCTCGGCGACAATCTCCACTCCTGCCCTCACGTTGCGTGGTCTGGATCGCGAAGGTGTTGTTCTCACCGCTCGGGAACCCTACGAGGCTGTCCTCCGAGTTCTCGCTCCGGGCATCACAATCGAAAACCTCACCTTCCAAGGGAATCCCAATCCTGAAAAGCTGCGTGAGCAAGAGTTTAGATTAGTGGCGCTGCAAGTCCTCTCGCCCGAGGGGAATGAGGCGTCTGCTGTCCTACGCGACACGGCGTTCAAGGACTGGGGTATTGACATAGAAGTCCGAGGGACAGGTGCGAAACTCCTCGCCCGCAACGTTCAGGATCTGGGCACGGATGGCAAGCCGATCTTTGATTCCCTTCATATGGGGAATGGAGCAATGGTTCAGATTTCCGACAGCAACTTGACAAGCGTACGGGTGAGCAACACTCGGTACTCGGCGGATTGGGATCCTGTGGAGTTCGGAGACTCCAGTCGAGGGTACCTTGAGCTGCGAGGAAACCGTCTGTGGGTAATTGATGTGCAGTGGGGAATCGCTCTCGTAGTAGGCAATACTATCAATGGGCTAGTTTGGAAGGACATCATAGGCTATCCTTGGACCTACATCGTCCTCAACTATGAGACCACCGCGGTGTTCCTCGATAACGTAATCGAGCTGGGGGAGGAAGTAGACCCTTCTCAACGGGGATACGGAATCGAGGTGAGGTACTTTTCGGTGCTGGAAGCGCGGGGGAATCGCATCCAAGGCTACAAAGAGGGGATTAGCATCCCCTGGCAGGGAGGGCGGGTCTACTTGCACGACAACGAACTGACTGACAACGAAGTGGGAGTCTTTGTGGGGATACAAGCAGCCTCCACACTTTTAGAGATGCACCGAAACCGGATTGAAGGAAGCGGCCAATGCGGGGTGAAGATTTCCCCTCAAGAGCCGGAGCGAGCCCCGCAGGTTTTGACCCTTCGCGGGGAAGAGAACCTCTTTCTCAACAACGCCCAAGATCTATGCCCGGAAGACTATCCTTGGCCGGATGGCTTTACGAAACCCTGATGGGCCTTCAAAGGCATCTGCTGAGCTTGGGGGCCTTGTTGTTGGCGATGTTTTTCCTTCTCTCCCCTTCCTTGCAGTGCCTCCGGACTCTCTCTTAGCGCCCCCTTCCTCGGCGAACCCGACGTCTTCATCCCCGGCTTCGGCTTGGAGGCTGAGATTTCCCTTACTCGCTCCCTCGGCGTATGGGCAAGCGGAGCCTACTTCCTCTCCGGGACCTGGGATCTGGAGACGGGCCTGCGCTGGCACCTCTCGCCTCAGTTTGCCCTCTCCCTTCAGGCCCTGTTCCTGTTCGACGTGGTGGACGGCTTCGTCCCCCAGCTGGGGGCCGGGGCTCGCTGGAGCTTCCCCCTAACACCCACGGGATCGTGGACGTTCTTCAACGAGGTCGGGCTCTACGTGCCCCTTGTGGAGCGCTTCGTGCAGCCCGTCTACGGCGTGGGGATTGCCCTGCAATTCTGAGCGGAGCTCCTCAAGCCTGAACTGAAGCTGATCCCCCCGTGCTGAGTCGTATCCCATTTATCTCAAGCATACCCCACCGCAAAGCAAAGCGTCCCACCCCAGGCCCCATCCCGTACGCAAGCACCCGCACCGCCCGCAGCCGCCCCAATCGCTCCACCGTCAAGACCCGGTTCTTATCTTAGCCCAGCCCCGCTTCCTTGCGCAGGACCTCGGCCTTGTCCGTGCGCTCCCAGGGGAGGTCCAAATCGGGCCGCCCGAAGTGCCCGTAGGCCGAGAGCGGCGCGTAGATGGGCCTTCTCAGTTGTAGATGCTCGATGATGGCCGCAGGCCGGAAGTCGAAGTGCTTTTCGACCAAGCGCTCTAGGTCCTCGTCGGGGATCGCGCCCGTGCCGAAGGTGTCCACGGTGATGGCCACGGGTCGGGCGCGCCCGATGGCGTAGGCCACCTGCACCTCGCACTCCCGGGCCAGCCCGGCGGCCACGAGGTTCTTGGCCGCGTAGCGGGCCATGTACGACCCGGAGCGGTCCACCTTGGTGGGGTCCTTCCCGGAGAAGGCCCCACCGCCGTGGCTGCCGTAGCCCCCGTAGGTGTCCACGCTCACCTTACGGCCCGTCATCCCCGTGTCCCCCGGCGGACCCCCGATCACAAACCGCCCCGAGGGGTTGATCAGCATCTCCACGTCCCCGTTCATCCACTTCCCCAAGACGGGCTCGATCACGTGCTCCACCAGGTCCCGCTGCAGCTGTTCGAGGGTGACGTCGGGATCGTGCTGGGCGGAGAGGACCACGGCCCGGACGCAGAGGGGCTTGCGGTCCTCGTACTCCACGGTCACCTGCGATTTGCCGTCGGGGCGCAGATACGGGAGCGTCCCGTCCTTGCGGACTTGGGCCAGGCGCTGCACCAGCTTGTGGGCCAGGGTGATGGGCAGGGGCATCAGCTCCGGGGTGTCCGTGCAGGCATAGCCGTACATGATCCCCTGATCCCCCGCCCCCAGGCTCTCGTAGGGGTCTTCCACTTGATCGGGGGCTTTGACCACGGCCTGAGCGATGTCGGGGGACTGCTCGTGGATGGCGACCAGCACCGCGCAGGAGTCGTGGGTGAAGCCGTACTCCGGGCGGGTGTAGCCGACCTCGCGGATCGCGTCGCGGGCGATCTGGGCGTAGTCCAGGCGGGTGTGCGTGCTGATTTCCCCGCCGATGAGCACCAGCCCCGTGGTCACGAACGTCTCGCAGGCGACGCGCGCTTGAGGGTCCTCCCGGAAGATGGCGTCCAGGATGGCGTCGGAGATCCGGTCGCAGAGCTTGTCCGGATGCCCCTCGGTCACGGACTCGGAGGTGAAGACTCGCCGGGTCATTTGGCCGGGATTATAGTCCCCGTAAGGGGGGGACGCAACTTTCGCTTCTCGCTCCCCGCCTCGTAGCCCGGATCGCGCCGATCGTCTACAATACCCCGATACACCATGGACCTCAACCGCTTGCGGGAGCACTGGCAGGACGAGGGGGAATCGGCCTACCTCTACGAGGTGCTGGCGGAGCTCGAGTCCGACCCCAAGCGCCGGGGGCTCTACCGTCGTCTGGCCGAGGTCGAGCGGGAGCACCAGCGGCTCTTCGCCCAGATGCTTCGAGAGCGAGGCCATGAGGTGGGGGAGTTCCGTCCGGGCCTGCGCGCCCGGCTGCTGGCGTGGATGGCCCGCCGCGGGGCCGCCTCCGCGGTGCTGAACCTGCGCATCCTCGACGAGGCCCGCGAGGTCAAGGGGTATCTTCAGGAAGGGCAGGGCCGCTCGCCCGCCCTTGCGCGAATTGCCCGGGACGAGGCCGTCCACGCCGAGATGCTCCGCGAGTTCCTGGGCAGGGCGGGGGAGCCGTGGCACCGCATGGAGGCGGGCGGGATGCTCCGCAACGTCATCTACGGGTTCAACGACGGGCTTACGGCCAACTTCGGGCTGGTGATGGGGGTCCTGGGCGCGAACGTCCCGGCGCACATCGTCCTGCTCTCGGGGCTTGCGGGGCTGGTGGCCGACGCGCTCTCGATGGGGGCCAGCGGGTACTTGGCCGCCAAGAGCGAGCGGGAGGTCTACGAGCACGAGATCGCCCTCGAGCGCGAGGAGATCGCGCTGATGCCCGAGGTGGAGACGGAGGAGCTGGCGCTGCTCTACGAGGCCAAGGGGATGCCCCCCGAGGCGGCCCGCCGGGCGGCCCAACAGGTAATGGCCGACCCCCAGGTCGCCCTCCAGGAGAAGGCCCGCGAGGAGCTGGGGATCGCGGGCGAGTTCGCCTCGCCCCTGCGCGAGGGGCTGCTTACGGGGGTGGCCACCGCCCTCGGGGCCGTGATCCCCGTGGTCCCGTTCTTCTTCGGGATGAACCCCGTCACGGTTTGGACGTCGTTCGCCATCAGCATGCTCTCCCACTTCGGCGTGGGGGCGGCCCGGAGCCTCTTTACGGGCCGCGGGGTCTTCCGCAGCGGCCTGGATATGTTCTTGGTCGGCTTGGGCGTGGCCGTCGTGGGCTACGTGGCCGGGGACCTGCTGATGCGTCTGCTGGGGGGCTAAGCGAAGACCGCGACCGCGCCGCGCTTGCCGCCGCACCCCCCTAGCAGTACGATACGGAGCGATGCGGACCGCAGCGGAGGGAATCCCTACCCACGCGTTACGAGACGAGGGAGGAAAGGAGCGCCGACCGTGCTTTCCGAACAAGAGAAGCAGAAGGTACAACAGATCCTCGGGCAACTGGAGAACCCCGTGAAGATCCACTACTTCACCCAGGAGTTCGAGTGCGAGCCCTGTTCGGTCACCCACCAGCTGCTCGAGCTGCTGACGACCCTGAGCGACAAGCTCAGCCTGCAGACCTACGAGTTTAAGGACGAGCGGGAGAAGGCCGAGGAGTTCGCGATCCAGGAGATCCCCGCGATCGTCCTGGAGGGGCAGCGGGTCTACGGGGTCCGCTTCTTCGGGGTCCCCGCCGGGTACGAGTTCGCCGCGCTCCTCGAGGACCTGATCGACGTCTCCCGGGGGACGACCTCGCTCTCGGCGGCCACGAAGACGCTGCTCAACACCCTGATCACCCCGCTCCACATCCAAGTGTTCGTGACCCCGACGTGCCCCTACTGCCCGCGGGCCGTGCGGCTGGCCCACCAGATGGCGATCGAGAGCGACAAGGTCAGGGCGGACATGGTCGAGGCGACGGAGTTCCCCCATCTGGCGCAAAAATACGGGGTCATGGCCGTCCCCAAGATCGTGGTCAACGACGGCCAGGTCGCCTTCGAGGGGGCGCTCCCCGAGGCCCAGTTCGTCGAGCTGGTCCTGCAAGCCGCTTAAAGCTTGAAGTCATAGCCCATGAGCCGAAAATTCGACCCCGCCCGCGGGGAGAAGCTCCTCCGGGAGGAGCGGGCGCGGTTTCAGCCCGTCGAGCCCTTGCTGGAGCTGCTCGACCCGAAGCCGGGTGGGCGCTACGCGGACATCGGCTGCGGTCCCGGCTACTTCACCCTGCCCGTGGCCGAGCGCGTTCGGCCCGACGGCAGGGTGTACGCCCTCGACATCTCGCCGGAGATGCTGGCGATGTGCGCCGAGCGCGCCCGGGAGCGCGGGCTCGACTCCGTAGTCGTCACGCTGCAGAACGACGAGCATAAGCTCCCCTTGGACGATGAGGGCGTCGAGGGGGCGTGGCTGGCGAACGTCTTCCACGAGCTGGAGGCCCCCCTCGAGTTCTTGAAGGAGGTCCGCCGGGTCCTGCGGCCCGGGGGGCGGGTCATCGTCGTCGACTGGAAGCCGATCGCGATGGACTTCGGACCGCCCTTGGAGCACCGCGTCCCGCTTGAGGCCGTCCTCGAAACGCTCCGGGAGGCCGGGTTCGCGCGCCTTGCCTCGCACGACGTCTACCCGTACCACTACGCCGTGTTGGGGGAGCGACCGTCCTGAGGGGCGCACATGGCGAAGGGGGAGAAGCTGGCCTTCGTGCTCGGGGGCGGCGGGGCGCGGGGGGCGCTCCAGGTCGGGGCCCTGCGGGCCCTGTATGAGGGGGGCTACCGGCCCGACCTGTGGGTGGGCACCTCCATCGGCGCGGCGAACGCGGCCCTTCTGGCCGTCTTCGGGTTCTCCCCGCCGGGGCTTGAGCGGCTGGAGGAGGTCTGGCGCGACGCCGCCCAGCGGGACCTCTTGCCCCCCCACTTCTTGCGCACCACGGTGCGCTTCCTGCTGGGAAGCCCGCGGGCGCGGGAGAAGCCGCTCTCCCGAATCCGGGAGTTCTTCCTCGCGCACGGGCTCCGGCCCGAGATCACCTTCGGGGACCTCGAGACGCCCCTGGTGCTGGTGGCCGCGGACCTGGCGAGCTTCGACCCCGTCTACTACGGACGCGACCCCGAGGAGAGCGTGCTCGAGGGGCTTCTGGCCTCACTGGCCCTCCCGCCGTGGGTGACGCCCCTGCGGGTGCGGGATCGGCTCCTGATGGACGGCGGGCTGGTGAGCACCCTCCCCATCGAGGCGGCCCTCTCCCGCGGGGCTACCCAAATCATCGCGCTCAACCTCGCCGACCCCCGCCTCGTCGGTGCGGTCGAGGGCGCCGACCGCTCCGGCGTCGGGCCCCTGCTGGCCCGGATGCTCGCGACCGTCGAGTACCGCCAAATTTATCTCGAAGCGCGCCTCGCCAAGGAGCGGGGCGTCCCCCTCTTCGTGCTCAACCTAAGGGCCCGGGAGCCCGTGCCCCTCTGGGACTTCCGCCGCTCCCGGGCGCTCATGGAGGAGGGCTACCGCCAAGCCCGCCGCCAGATCGAGCGGTGGCCGGATCAACGGCGGTCCAGTCAGCGGATGACGGGAACGGATTAACGGATCGTCTCCATCCGTACCCATCCGCTTATCCGTTTCCCATCCGTTGACCGATTCCCCTCACGACTCCTTGAGCGCGGCGACGATCTCGGTGAGGGCCTGCTTGGCGTCGGCGAACAGCATCAGGGTGTTGTCCGCGGCAAAGAGCGGGTTCGGGATCCCCGCAAAGCCCGGGCTCAAGCTCCGCTTGATCACCACGACGGTCTTGGCCTTGTCGACCTCGAGGATGGGCATCCCCGCGATCGGGTTGCTCGGGTCGTTGACGTCGCGGGCCATGGGGTTGACCACGTCGTTGGCCCCCACCACGATCACCACGTCCGTCTGGGGGAAGAGCGCGTTGCTCTCCTCGAGCCCCTTGAGCTTATCGTAGGGGATGTCCACCTCGGCCAGCAGCACGTTCATGTGGCCGGGCATCCGGCCCGCGACGGGGTGGATGGCGAACTCGACCTCGATCCCCTTGGACTCCAGGAGCTGGTAGAGGTCGCGGGCGGCGTACTGCGCCTGGGCGACGGCCATCCCGTAGCCGGGCACGAACACCACCCGCCGCGCGCCCTCCAGCAGCATCGCCACCTCCTCGGGCGAGGTGGCCTTGACCTTCCCGGCGTAGATGTCCTCCTGCTCCTGGGCCGTCGCTACGACGGCGCCCACGCCCCCGAACAGAACGTTGGGCAGCGAGCGGTTCATCGCCTTGCACATGAGGTTGGTGAGGATCAACCCGGCCGCGCCCACGAGCGACCCCGAGATGATCAGGGCGTTGTTGTTGAGCACGAAGCCCGTGGCCGCGGCGGCAAGCCCCGAATAGGAGTTGAGCAGCGAGATGACCACGGGCATGTCCGCGCCGCCGATGGGGATCACCAGCAGGACCCCCAGCAGGGAGGCGGCGGCCACCACGGCCCAGTAGAGCCAGAACTCCTGGGGCGCGCCCACCAGCAGGGCCCCCAGCGCCAGCGAGCCCAAAAGCAGCAGGAGGTTGATCGCGTGGCGGCCCGGGAGCAGCACGGGCTTCTCGGTGATCAGGCCCTGGAGCTTCCCGAAGGCGACCAGGCTGCCCCAGAAGGTGACGGCCCCGATGAGCCCCGAGAAGACGGTGGCGATGCTGAACTGGAGCGTGATCTCCCGGACGCCGGGGGCGACCTCCGGCTGCAGGGTGGGGTCGATGAGGGCCGCGCCCGCGACCACGGCGGAGGCCGCCCCCCCGAAGCCGTTAAAGAGCGCTACCAACTGGGGCATCGCCGTCATCGGGATGCGGGCGGCCAGCGTCGCCCCGATTGCCCCCCCGATCACGAACCCAGCGATGATGAGCTCAAAGCCGACGATGTGGCGGTCCAACAGGGTGACGACGATGGCCAGCAGCATCCCCGAGGCGCCCAGGAGGTTGCCCCGCACCGCCGTGCGCGGGTGGGAGAGCAGCTTCAGCCCGAAGATGAACAGGGAGGCCGCGACGACGTAGGCGAGGTTCACCAAGGCTTGCGTCAGCGTCTCGCTCATGGCGGATCAGCCCCTCCTGCGCCCCTGGAACATCTGGAGCATCCGGTGGGTGACGGCAAAGCCCCCCACCACGTTGATCGTGGCGAACACCACGGCCAGAAAGCCCAACACCATCGAGAGCGTGGTGTACTTCGTCCCGGCGGCCAGGATCGCGCCGATGATCGTGATGCCCGATATGGCGTTCGCCCCCGACATCAGAGGCGTGTGAAGGATGGGCGGGACTTTCGTGATGACCTCAAAGCCCGCGAACATCGCCAGCACGAAGATCGTAAGCGCCGTAATGAAGTCCATGGCTGCCTCTTCCCCTCCTTTACGGTGTCTTCTACGGTGTCTTCCTCAAGGTGTCCGGGAGGAGGACGTACTCCCCTCGTTCCCCGTCTGTTTGAACCCCTTGTGCCCCCGGATCGCGCGTTGCGCGCGGGGGCGCTACATTACATACGCTACGACCCGGCCCCGGCCTCGACGGCGGGTGGGAGCCCCAGGAGCTCGCGCACCTTGGGGTGGACGACCTCGCCGTCGCGGGTGACGAGCGTCTCGCGGGTGATCGGGTCCTCTACGTCGAAGTGCAGCTCCCCGTCTTTGACCATGTTCAGCAGGAAGTTCGCGACGTTGCGCGCGTACATCTGGCTGGCGTGGTAGGGCACCGTGGCGGGGAGGTTGACGGGCCCGAGGATGGTGACCCCGTGGGCCTCGACGGTCTCCCCCGGCTGGGTGAGCTCGCAGTTGCCGCCCCGCTCCGCGGCCAGGTCCACGATGACGGAGCGCGGCTGCATCCGCCGGACCATCTCCTCCGTGACGAGCACGGGGGCGCGCTTGCCCGGCACCGCGGCCGTGGTGATGACCACGTCGCTCTCGGCTACCACGCGCAGCATCATCTCCCGCTGTTTTTTGTAGAACTCCTCGCCCATCTCGCGGGCGTAGCCCCCCTCGGCGCGGGCCTCCTCCGTCTCCAAGCCGAGCTCGGCGAACTTGGCCCCGAGGCTCTCGACCTGCTCCTTGGTCTCGGGGCGGATGTCGTAGGCCGTCACCACCGCGCCGAGCTTGCGGGCCGTGGCGATGGCCTGTAGGCCCGCTACCCCTGCGCCCACCACGAAGACGTGGGCCGGGGTGATCGTCCCCGCCGCGGTCATCATCATGGGGAACATCTTCGGGAGCGCCTCGGCGGCCAGCAGCACCGCCTTGTAGCCCGCGATGGTCGCCTGGGAGGAGAGGGCGTCCATGCTCTGGGCCCGGGTGATCCGGGGCATCAGCTCCATGGCAAACGCCGTCACCCGGCGCTCGGCGAGCGCCTTCATCTCCCCTAGGGCCGTCAGGGGCTCGAGGAAGCCGATCACCACCTGGCCCGGCTTCAGCAACTCGAGGTCGGCCTTCCCCTGCTGGGGGTTGGCCCCCAGGCCGCGGACTTGTAACACAACGTCGGCCTTCTCGAAGACCTCCTCGCGGGACTGGGCGATCTTTGCGCCCTTCTCCTCGTACTGCTCGTCGGGATAGCCCGCTTCCGCTCCCGCGCCCGTCTCGACGATCACCTGAGCGTCGGCGCGCTGGAGCATCTCCACGGTGGCCGGGACGACCGCCACCCGGCGCTCGCCCGGATACGTCTCCTTCGGGGTGCCGATCACTAGAGCCATGGGTTATTCCCCCTCTTCCTCCTCCCGGATGTTCGATCCGTTCCTTTCCCTTTTCGTTCTATTGGGCTGCGAACCGGGGGGAGTGCGCTGGGTTCCCCTCGATTCGGCCGCAAGGTCGAGTTTTGGCTCTTCAAGTGTAAAACCCGGCGGGCGCGGGGTCAACCGCACGCGTCATGTGCCCTAGGGGTGGAGTCCATTTGTGGAGGCTGGTCCCTCGCGTTACCATTAGACGTGCAGCCGCAGATTACCGCGATCGTGTGGGACGAGCGGAACGTGAAGCATATCGCTCGGCATCGCGTGTTGCCCCAAGAAGTGGAGGAAGTTTGCTTTGGCAAAGAGAAGGTGATTCTCAGGGCTAAGAAAGCGAGACGCTATGTGATTTTGGGAAGGACGGCAGCCGGGCGCTATCTGACCGTTGTCGTCACGGCGCCGCGAAAAGGGCGAGTTCGTGTCGTCACCGCTCGCGATATGAGCGGCAAGGAGCGGCGGAGATTTCAAAGGCTTAAAGGAAGACACGATGGCTAAGACCAAGGTCCCGAAGTTTCAATCGTACGAGGAAGAGGCCGAGTGGTGGGACCGGCAGGATGTAACGGAAATCGAGGGTTTAGAGCTTGTGGAGGAGGACATCTTCGTAAAGCCAAGGAAGCAGGTCGTCTCCATCCGTCTTGAGCCTGGCCTTGTCGATCTTTTGAAGAAGGTCGCGCGGGAGAGGGGGATTGGGCACACGACCTTGGTGCGAATGTGGGTCTTGGAGAAGCTGAGGGAACATCAAACGAAGAAGGGGAAGGAGCCCCTGAAACATGTTTAAAGACATCCTGCTGCCCACGGACGGCTCGAAGGGCGCGGCGGAGGCGATCAACTGCGCCGTGGCCATCGCCAAGAAGTTCGACTCAACGATTCACGTGCTCTTTGTGGTCGAGCCGCCGCGCTTCCAGGACATCGGGGCCACGACGGCGATGAACGACATCCTCCGGGCGATCCGCGAGGCGGGCGAGGAGATCGTGCGCGAGACGGCTCAAACGATCGCGAATTCCGGCGTCATCGCCGTGGAAGAGGTTCTCCGGGAGGGCCACCCCGCCGAGGAGATCTTGAGCTACGCCCGGGAGGAGGGAATGGACCTCATCGTGATGGGGACCCACGGCCGCCGCGGCTTGGGGCGCCTGCTTTTGGGCAGCGTCACCGAGGAGGTCGTGCGCACCTCCCCCGTCCCCGTGCTCACGGTGCGGATGAGCGAGTAGCACCGCCTTTGCACGCTAGCCGGGGAGCAGGACGCGAACCCCGTCCCGCCCGGCGGCGATCACCCGAAGCGCCCCCGGTATCGCGACAGAAGGGAAGAGGCCGTGCTCGACCACCCCGGGGATCGCGCTCAGCTCTCGGCCGAACGCCTCCACCTCCGAGGGGGCTACCCCCCCGGGGAAGGCGCAGTCGAGCACGTGGTTCCCCTCGTCCGTTGTGAAGGGCCTTCCGTCGGGCCCGAGGCGCAGCCGGGGTTCCCCCCCGAGGGCCTGGACGGCCCGCTCCACCACCCGCACCCCGAAGGGGAGGACCTCCAGGGGCACGGGGTGGCGCTCCCCCAGGCGGGAGACGAGCTTCGACTCGTCCACGATCACCCAATAATTTTGGGAGGCCCAGGCGACGATCTTCTCGCGGGTGTGGGCACCCCCGCCGCCCTTGAGCAAATTGAGTTGGGGATCCACCTCGTCGGCCCCGTCCACGGTGAGGTCCAGCTCGGGGTGCTCCCCCAGGGTCGTGAGGGGAAGGCCCAGCCCGCGGGCGAGCTCCTCCGTGCGCCGCGAGGTGGGCACGCACCCCTCCAGCGGGAGGGCGTCCTCATGATAAACCTCGGCGAGGCGCCGGACGAAGACCTCCGCGGTGCTGCCCGTCCCCAGCCCCAGAAGCCGGACGGGGTGCTCCTGCAGGAGCTGCAGGGCCCGCTCGGCGGCCTGGGCCTTGAGCGCTTCGCTCCCCCTTGGGCGCATCTAGAGGCGGAACCTCCGCAGCTCTTCCTCGAAGCGCTCCCGGAGCCTGTGGGCCTGCTCGTCGTAGGCTCCGGGGTCCGCCCAGGCTTCCCGGGGCCTCAAGATCTTCGGGGAGACGCCCGGGCAGCTCGTGGGCACGGCCAGCCCGAAGACGGGGTCTTCCTCGAAGGGGACCCCCTTCAAGGAGCCGTCGAGCGCGGCGTGCAGCAGGGCCCGGGTCTGGGGCAGGGGCATCCGCTCACCCACCCCGTAGGGCCCGCCCACCAGGCCCGTGTTGAGGAGCCAGACGTCGATCGCGTAGCGCCCGAGCCGCTCGCGGAGCATCTCGGCGTAGAACTCGGGCGGCCGCGGCAGGAAGGGCGCGCCGAAGCCGGGACTGAACGTCGCCTCGGGCTCCGTGACCCCGCGCTCCGTCCCCGCGACCTTGGCGGTGTACCCCAGCAGGAAGTAGCGCATCGCCTGCTCCTCCGTGAGCTTCGCGATCGGCGGCAGGACCCCGAAGGCGTCGTACGTCAAGAAGAAGATCGCCCGCGGCAGGCCCCCGACCCCCTCGGGGACGATCGGCTCTAAGAAGTCGATGGGGTACCCCGAGCGGGTGTTCTCGGTGATCGCGTCGCTGTCGAAGTCGACCTCCCGGGTCAGGGGATCGAAGACGACGTTCTCCAAAAGGGCCCCGAAGCGCGTGGAGGCGCGGTAGATGCCCGGCTCGTGCTCCGGGCTCAGGCGGATCACCTTGGCGTAGCAGCCGCCCTCGAAGTTGAAGACGCCCTCGGGCGCAAACCCGTGCTCGTCGTCCCCGATCAAGGGCCTCTCGGGGTCGGTGGAGAGGGTCGTCTTCCCCGTCCCCGACAGCCCGAAGAAGAGGGCCACGTCCCCCTCCCGCCCGCAGTTGGCCGCCGCGTGCATCGGGAAGACCCCCTCCTCGGGTAGATAGAAGTTGAGCGCGGTGAAGACGGACTTCTTGATCTCGCCCGCGTATTTCGTCCCGCCGATGATCGCCATCCGCTTGGCAAAATGGAGCACGATGAAGGTCTCGGAGCGGGTGCCGTCCTCCGCGGGGACGGCCCGACACCCCGGGGCGCAGATCACGGTGAAGGCGGGCTCCTCGTGGGGGAGGCGGTCTTCGGGCCGGGGGCGGCGGAAGAGGCTGTGGGCGAAGAGGCTGTGGGCCGCCATCTCCGTGATCACCCGGATGGGACGGCGATATCCCTCGTGGGCGCACACGAAGAGATCCTGCACGAAGACGTCTCGGCCGCGGAAGTACGCGAGCAGCCTCTCGTAGAGGCGGTCGAAGCTCCCCTCCGAGAGGGGTTGGTTGATCTCGCCCCAGTCGATGCGGTCTTCGTAGCGGGGTTCGCGCACCAGGAAGCGGTCCCGGGGGGAGCGCCCGGTGTGGCGGCCGGTGTGGACCACCAGGGGTCCGCCCTCGACGAGCCACCCCTCGCCCCGGCGCAGGGCTTCCTCGTACAGCGCCGCGGGGGGCAGGTTGGCGTACACCCCCCGAAGCCCGCGAAAGCCCAGCGCTTCCAGCGCGTCCTGGAATGTGGGGCGCGTCTGCATGACGACCTCCTTTCCGCCGTATGATAGCCCATCCCCACCCGCAGGCCCAATGACCGGCGGCAGGTGAGGACGATGGGGGTGGAAAAAGAGAGGGGGGCGCGGAAGGGTCCCACGCCCCCCTCTCCCTCTCCCTCTATCTCTACCTCTCCGTTTCGGCCTGTTCGGCCTGGGGATTTCGGTTTACGGCGAGAGGGACAGGACGTACGCCTGGGGGAGGGGCGACCAGTTGATGATCACCACGGCGAAGACCACCCCCGGCACGGGCGCGGAGGGCGCCCGATCGCACAGCTCCGCCAGCACCCCGGGGGGCGTGAGCTGAAAGCAGGCCCCAAACCCGAAGACCAAGAGATCGAGGTCCACGGCGGGGTTGTCCCAGGTGATCACGCTCCGCAGGGTCCCCGGCGCCCCCACCCACACCACCTGGGCGCTGAAGCCCGGGATGGCCCGCAGGAACATCGGGTCGCTGAGGTCCCGCAGCTTGGGGTTGGCTTGGCTCCCCTCCTGGCGGATCTGGAAGCCCTGCGCCTGGAGGAGCCCCAACACCTGCTGCAGGGATTGCCCCTCGAAGATGGGCTTCTGGCCCGTCGGGGGCTGCGAGGGCGGTTGGGTCCCGGCCCCCTCGAGCACGGCAAAGACCTCGAGACAGCCGCCGACCTCCCCCTGGTCGCGAACGGGTTGCCCCGTGGGGAGGGGCTGGAACTCGACGTTGAAGGTCCGCCCGTCGAGCGTGCCGCTCACCGCCAGGCGCTCGGGGACGAAGCTCAACTCCCGGGAAAACTCGGCCGTCTGGCCCGGTCCGATCGGGATCGACACGAGCGAGAGATCCAAGGAGCGCCCCGCCGTAAACGCGATCTGCTGGATCGTGATCGTCCCCTGCTCGCAGACGTTCCGGAAGTTGAGCTGGACGGTTACGGTTTGAGATTGGGATTGGGATTGGGTAAGGGCCCCGCCGGACAGCCCCCCGAGGACCAGCAACACGCCCAACGCCACCACGGACATCCGTCGCACTGCGCTCTTCATGCGATCTCGTACCTCCTTATGAAGTTGGGGTTCTTCCGGGGTCTATTACACACGGAACCGGGAGAAAGTTGCAAAACGCCACACGTCGAAACGGCGAAAGGGGGCGCGCCCTACCCGCGGGGCGCGCCCCCCGCTCCCGTCACGGACGAGCGGAACGAGAAGACCCTAACGGGAGGGTCTTAGCGGGTGCCCTCCTTCTTCTCCTCGCGATCGAGGTACTGGCGGATCGCCTCGATCACGAGGTAGTTGATCGAGCGATCGCGCTTCTTGGCGATCTTCTTGAGGCGCTCCAGGGGCTTTTGCGCCTGCTTGTCCTTGGGGATGTAGATGCTGAGCTTGTCCACTTCCGATCACCCTCCTTGCTTGGCTTTGCATGGCTTTCGTTGGAAGTGCATGGTTCTGGGAACGGCTATAGGGTAAGGGATGCGAGGCGGAGAGGCTATGACGCGCGTCACCTCAATCGGGGAGTGCACCGTCGCGCGGGGGCGGTTATAATCCGGCGATGGCCTACAAGACGACGTGGAAGGTGAGCTTCGGCGAGATCGACTACGCCAGCATCGTCTACTACCCCAACTTCTTCGACTACTTCCAGCGCACCGAAGAGGCGTTCATGGAGCAGATCGGCTTTCCCTATCCCTATCTGATCGGGGAGCTGCGGCTCGGGTTCCCGATTGTGCACGTCGAGGCGGACTTCAAGCGGCCGGTGCGCTACGGGGACGCGATCGACATCGTCTTAGAGGTGCTGGAGCTGGGCAACCGTTCGGTGACGTTCGGGTTCCGCGTCTTCAAGGGGCGGGAGCTCTGCGCCGAGGCGAGGATCAAGCACGTCACGGTGGACCTGGACGCGTTTCGGGCCGTCCCCCTCCCCGAGGACCTGCGCCGCCGCCTCGAGCGGGCCCAAGCCCCTTAGCCTTAGCCGGCCGTAGGATGAACTTCTCCCTCCGGGGGACCGGATGTCCCTCGGTTCCCGCGCGCGTTGTGTATCCATTAGGAGCGGATGGGGTGCAGAGGAAGAGGTAAAGTAGAGGAAGAGGAAGAAGGAGAGGATCATGACCCAACTGAGAGCGCTGTGGGTAGGCATCGGGCTTGCCCTATTGGCCGGTGGGCTGGCGGGCTGCTCCCTGCTGGGGCTCTCCCCGCCCCCCGGGCCGACCGCGCGGACGACGCTTACCCCCCAAG
>JALUUA010000052.1 GCA_027021605.1 Candidatus Bipolaricaulota bacterium
TGCTCACCGGGTTGGCGTCTTCCATGACGACCTCCCAGGTGAACACGACGTCCTGGGCGGTGACGGGGGTCCCGTCCGACCAGACGAGCCCCTTCTTGAGCTTGATGGTGATCGTCTTGCCGTCCTCGGAGATGCCGCCGTTCTCCTGGGTGGGGACCTCCGCGGCCAGCACGGGGACGACGCTCCCGTCGGGGGCGATGCGGAAGAGGCCCTCCAAGATGCGCTTGCGGACGATGCGGCTGGCGATCTGGATGAAGAAGAAGGGGTTTAAGCCCTCGGGCTCCTGCCAGAGGGCGGCCCGCACCACCTTCTGCATCTGGCCGTAGCCCGTGATCTGGCTGAGGGGCCCCAAGAGGACGGTCGCCCCGGCGGCCGCGCCGACCCGCTTGAGGAACTGACGCCGGTTGATGCTCTTCTGCGCAAACGACATAGAAAACCTCCTTTTTGGGGGATTTCGTGCCTATGGGTTTCCGGGGCGGTCGCCCGCCCCGAGGCATACGCCAAACGAGCGCGCAAGGCGGAAAGGGGGTCTAGCCCCGGTCCCGTTGGGGTGGGTGATCCAGTCGGGCGGACGGTCCCGGTTGCCCGGTGAGCCCGTCCGGGAAGAAGGGGTTCAGCGAAGCCGTAAGGAGGGGGGAGAGGTCGAGGGCAAGGGCAGCGGGGCAGCTGAACGCCTCATGGCAGGAGAGGTCCAGCAGGCTCCCCGCCAGAAGGACCCAAGCCGCCAGGATGAGCACTAGGGTTCGCAAGCGCTTCGTCCCCCCCTTAGCCTCAGCTCCGGTTTGCGGGATTATAGCCGCAGGCTCCCCCCAGCGTCAAGGGGTCGGGGACCTTCGCCCGCCGCCGTGGCGGGCCAGCTGCGGCTGCACCAGCGTCTCGAGCGCGTAGCCCGTCAGCGCGAAGCCCAGCACGCTCAGCGTGATGAGCAGCCCCGGGGGGAGGACCCACCACAGCCACGCGCCCGTGAGGAACGCCCCGCGCGCCTGGGCGTAGTAGAGGATCGTCCCCCAGGACTTGCGCAGGGGATCGCCCAGCCCCAGGAACGCCAGCGACGACTCGATGAGGATGGAGCTCGAAGCCGCCAGGATGAACTGGGCCAGCGCCAGGGGCAGCACCCCGGGGAGGACGTGGCGGAGGAGCACCCGCCCAAAGCTCGCCCCCAGCGCCTCCGCCGCCTCGATGTAGGCGGCGTGCCTGAGCGAGAGCACCTGGGAGCGGATCACCCGCGCGGGGCGGGCCCAGATGAGCGCGGCGATCACCCCAATGATGTTGAGCAGCCCCGGCCCCAGGTACGCCGCCAGCAGGATCATCAAGGGCAAAAAGGGGATCACCAGCACCACGTCCACCAGGCGCATCAGCGCGGCGTCGACCCACCCGCCCGCGTACCCCGCGACCACCCCCACGAGCGTCCCCAGGAGGATGGCGATCGCGGCGGCGGTAAACCCGATCAGCAGGCTGGTCCGCGCCCCGTAGATCAGCTCGGAGAGGATGTCCTGCCCGATGTCGTTCGTCCCCAAAGGGTGCTGGGGGGAGGGCTTCTGGAAGGGCTTGCCCACCACGGCCTCCGGGTCGTAGGGGCTCAGGTACGGGGCGAAGACCGCCACCCCTCCCAGCACGGCCAGGAAGAGCAGCCCGACCGCGCTCAAGGGGTGGGCCTGGAGGAACCGCCCCAGCCGCCGGAGCCGGAGCCGCAGGCGAAGCCCGAGCCCCTCACGAAGCGGAATCTCTGCTTGTGCCATCGCGTCACCTCCCTTGGGCTGCTCACCTCGCGCTGCGCACCCGGGGGTCAAGCAGCGGGTACAGGAGGTCGGCCACGACGTTGGCCGCGAGCACGCTCACGGTGATGAGCAAGAAGGCCCCCTGCAGCAGCGGATAATCGCGGTTGAGGACGGCCTCGAAGAGCAGGCGGCCCAACCCGGGGTAGCTGAAGACGGTCTCCACCACGGTGGCCCCGCTCACCACGAACCCCAGGTTGAGCATGAACACGGTCGCGACGGGAAGGAGCGCGTTGCGCATCGCGTGGCGGTAGAGCACCCTCCGCTCGGAGAGGCCCTTGCTGCGGGCGGTGGTGATGTAGTCCGCGCCCAGGGTCTGGAGCATCGAGTAGCGCATGATCATGAACGTCCCCGAGATGGTGGTAAGCGTAAGCGTCGCCAGCGGGAGCGCCAGGTGCTTGAGGACGTCGGCCACGTAGGCCCAGCCCGTGAGCGTCACCCAGGGAGTCTGGGCCCCGAAGATGGGCAGGAGCTTCAGGTTGACGGCGAATACCGCGATGAGGATCATCCCCAGCCAGAAGCTGGGGGTGGAGTCTAAGAGAATGAAGGCCGTAAGCGAGAGGGCGTCGAAGCGGCGCCCCCGCCACCAGGCGGCGAGCGTCCCGAACAGGACCCCGATGAGCGTCGAGAGCAGCAGGCTCGTCCCCGTGAGCAGCAGCGTCCAGGGGAGCCGCTCCCACAGCACCTCCAGGACGGGGCGCTTCATCTGGTAGGAGTACCCCAGGTCCCCCCGCAGGAGGTTCTGTAAGTAGAGGAGGAACTGCTGGGGGAGGGGCTTGTCGAGCCCGTTCTTGGCCAGGATCTCCTGGATCGTCTCCGGGGGGAGGAAGCCCACGTCCTCCCCGGCGAGGAAGCGCAAGGGGTTGCCGGGCATCGCCCGCGGCAGGAAGAAGTTGATCGCCAAAATGATCAGGAGCACGAGGGCGTACTGCCCCAGCTTCGCCGTCCAGAACATCGGGCTCGGGCGCGCTTCACCTCCGTCCTTCGCTTTCGCCTTCGCCTTCGTCCCCAGGCCCCTCGCGTCGCGAGCGCGGGCGCGGGCGCGAGAAGGGGGAGGGGCCGCCGGGTCGGATCCTAGGGGGGAGGTTCCCCGACCCGGCGGCCGGCTCCGCTTCCCGGGGATTGGAAGGGGGCAGGTTCGTTAGCGTAACGAGCGAACGATCTCCTGGCGCACCAGGGAGAGCTTGTTGATGATCCCCTCGCCCACCTGGAAGACCCAGCCGTCGTAGACCTCGGGGCGGTAGCCGAAGATGCGGTCGGGGTAGAAGAGCGTGATGAACGGCAGGTCCTGGGCGATGACCTCTTGGACGCGGTCGAGGAGCCGCTTGCGCGCCTCGCGGTCCACGGTCACGGCCTGCTCGTCGAGCAGCTCGTCGAGCTCGGGGTTGCGGTAGCCGCCGATGTTGAGCGTCCCCACGCGGCAGTCGGAGTGGAAGAGCTGTTGGACGAGCGTGCGGCTCTGGACGGGGGCCGACCAGCCCCACATCGAGACTTCAAAGTCCCGCCCCTTGCAGACGTCGAAGTCCGGCCACACGAGCGAGACGATCGTGTCCCGGTCGAGCGCCCGCACGTTGAAGGCGATCCCCGCCGCCCGCAGGCTCTGCGAGATGAGCTCCGCGGCCCGCAGCCGGATCGGGTTGTCCGACTGGGCCAGGAACACGAACTCCAGCGGCCGCCCGTCGGGGAACTCCCGGACGCCGTCGCCGTTCGTGTCGCGGAAGCCCAGGGCCTCCAGGCGCTGTCCGGCCTCCTCGGGGCTGAGGCGCTCGTAGCCCTCCAGCGCCTCGTTGTAGAAGGGGAGCGCCGGGTGGAGGAAGCCGGGGCTGCCCAGGGT
>JALUUA010000053.1 GCA_027021605.1 Candidatus Bipolaricaulota bacterium
AGCCAGTACAGCAGCAGCGCGAGCAGATCTCGGCTCCTGCTGTTGCAGAGATCGGTGGCAAGGGCGGCGGGCAGTGCCGCATGGTGGAGCACCTCGGGCCGCGACTTCGGGTCCGGGGTTCCGCACAGGAGCACCATCACGGCCTTCAGGAGCTCTTGCGCACGCTCCTTGTCCCCGAGAAGGACGCAGAGGTCCCGTAACGGTGAATCGTGTCCCTGGACCTCGCGGCCGGAGTGCAGCCAGTGGCGAAGCTGGCTCAGCCGGACGCGGTCGAGGAGGGAGCGGCGTCCGTCCTGCCGTCGCAGGGCGCGCACGAGCGTTACGGCGAGCCTCGGAGGGGTCGTGGGGGCCGGGCGGAGCGTCTCGATCTCTTCGAGGCCCTCGGGGCAGGAAGGCTCGGTGCCTTCCCCGGCGGACGGGCAGCGGAGGTTGGCCTTCAGGGACGAAAGGGCGAGATCGTCGGTCGACAGGGGGGTGCCGCCCCGGTTGATGCGCTCGAACAGCAGAAGATCGGGGTCGGACTCGTCGTGGCTGTGGCCGTCATGGGTCGTGGCGCTGTGGGCCCCGAGCAGGACGGTGACCGGTATGGGGGCCTTCAGGGCGCGAGCGAGGCCCTCGACGAGCGAGCGGAACGTGCGGGCGTGCTCGTTGGTGACGTCGTTCTTGACGACGGCATCGAGCGTTTCCATGACGGAGTCGAGTTTGCTGCGGAATTCCCCGACCGCGTGGTCAATGTCGTTCCTGAGCGCGTCGGGCAAGCCGCCTTTGGTGATGGCATCGTCAGCGGACGCGCCCTCCAGAACGGAACCGTACGCTTTCTCGAAGCGGGCCAGGACGCCTTTGGCGATATCAGGTGCTGCGGCCGTAGGATGTGCATCATGATCGGGAATCTCCGCGAGGATCCACGAAAGCGGGACGGGTGCATCGGCTTCCCACGGGAGAAAGCGTGTCAGCAGGGCGGGATCGCGGCGCCATCCGTGGGGTTGGTCCTTTGGGGCGTCGTGTCGGGCGAAGAGCGCCTTGTACGCGAGGTAGGCGGTGCGCATCGTGGGGGTGTCCAGACGCCGCTTGTCGGGAGAGGCGGGATAGCCCCATGGATGGGCCGACGTGGTGACGCGGAAAAGGTACATCCGCTTCGCGTCTGGCTTGTGGTTGATGTCGACCCATAGCGCGTGTTGAGGTGCGTCCAGAGTCTTTGTCTGTGAGGCATTGCATGGGTTTGTGAAAGGATCGCGGAACCCGAGGCGGAGGCTGGTCGTGCGCTGGCGTCCGTCGACCAGGTAATAGCGGCGCTCGGTGCCGGTCTCGCTGGCGACGAGGGTTCCGATGGGCAGGCCGCGCGTCAGGGAGTCCCAAAGCAGCTCGACCTGTGACGGAATCCAGACATAGCCGCGCTGGAAGGGCGGCACGTCGAAGGTGCAGCGGATCTCTTCTTTATCTTTTTTATTGATTGAGAGGAGCTGAAACTCGGCGAGGTCGCCGTCGAGGTCCTTCAGTGTCGTATACCCGAGTGCGGTCGCGGTGTGCTGTGCCATGTGTGCCTCCGTCGGGTGGTCTGGCTGCGTGCAGGCCTACAGGTAGCGGTCGAGAGCGCGTTCGAGGGACAGGCGCATCTCCGTGCGAAGACGCTTGGGTCGGATGACTTCCACGCCGTCGCCGAAGGCGAGGAGCCACCAGCGCAGGTCCAGGGTGTCGGGCACGGTGGCTTCGAGGCGGCACCAGCCGTCGGGCTCCTCGGTGAGCCGCTGGTCCCCGGAAAGGCGCCGCTCGCGGAGGTGGAAGGCCGCATCCGGGTGGAACCGCGCCACCAGGCGGATCTTGCGGTCGGAGAGGGGGTAGGAGAAGGCCTTCTCCTCCTCGATATAGCGCCCGAGGTCGAACCCTTCCGGAGTCGTGGCGCGCCGGTCGAGCAGCGCCGCCTTCCGCATGCGGTGGAGGGCGAGCTGGCGGACGTCGTCGTAGTCCCAGAGGGTCGCCACCAGATAGAAGACGCCGTCGGCGACGACCAGGCCGAGGGGGTTGATGTCGTAGCGCTTCCAGCCGTCCGCGCTGCGGGCGCGGTAGTCGGCCTCCAGGCGCCGGCTTTCGGAGAGCGCCCGGACGGTGGTGCGGAAGACCTCCGGGTCGACGTCGGGCGGCGCGAGGCGCGGGCCGCGCCCGATCACCTTGAAGCGGCTGCGCCAGTCGCCGAGGCCGCTTTCCTCCAGCACGCGGCGGGCGCTGCCGAGCATGGGCTCCAGGAGGTCGAGCACCCAGCCCGGCATCCGTTCCGCCAGCGCATCGCTTGCGATCAGCCGCGCAGCCGCCTCCTCCTCCCGGGGCGCGGGCAGCTCCAGCCGCCGTTTGCGTGGATACGACCAGGTGTGGGGCTTGCGGCTGTGGTCGACCCGCAGCTTGAAGTCGTCCTCCAGCATTTTGAGGTCGCGCTGGACGGTCCGTAGCGAGACGTGGATGGGGACGTGCTCGTCGGCGAGACGGGCACGGATCTCGCTGGCAGTGAGGGGGTGCCGCGACTCCCCCAGGTACTTGAGGATCAGCACCCGCCGGCGGACGGGCTCGGTGTCCTTGCTGCGAGGCATGGTGGTCGCTCTCCCGGTCCGATCGCGCTGCGCGTGTGCCGCAGGAACGGTTGGCGAGGCCGTTTCACCCTCCTGGATGCAGTCCCCTGGCCCCTGCGGGACGGCCCATGGTCGCATGGGGATGCGACGATCCGTGTCGCTTTGCGGCGGCGACGGTGGCGGGCGTGCCCGGGCCCGGCCCGGAGCGCGGCATTCCCCGTGGAGGGGCCGGCGGCACACGGCCCGGGCGGCCCGGCACGAGGGTGGGAGCCGGGCGCGCCGCGCCAGGCGGGGAAGGGCTCCGTGGGGAAGCGCGTTCCCTGCGGCGTGCCTTGCGCGTTGGCCATCATCAAAGGTGTATCAGACATGCCGCCCCCCCATTTCAGGCACCGATGGCACACCGCTCCCTCTCCCTGTGCCGTCGGGAGAACGCTGATTCGGTCGAACGGCCTGAGCACGAGCCCTACGCGGTGTGCGAGCTCGGCGTTTTGTCATGGTGCACGACTTCTTACAGCCATACGCGTGAGTGGTTCTGACTCGTGCGAATTGTCCCGTGAGTCACTGGCTATCGTCTTTCGCTCACTGTCGGAATTTGGCGATAGGTGTCCACTGGTGTGATCCGGGGAGCTTGCACTCCCAGAACCGCCAGCCGTTCGTTTGATACCCGGTGATTGCCCGAGCGGCGGCCGACGGCGAAAAGTACCGCCTTTCCCCGTAAACCAAGGCACCGTCCTCGACAGTTGCTTCATACAGCTGACCGTGGTGGTGTGCCCGGAAGCGGGTACCGTGCGGGAAAGTGACACCCTTAACGAACCATGGCCGATGGGATGGTTGGCCGCGATCGCCTTGCGGCCATTTTTTATTGTCGCGGGGCTTTTCGCGCGCCGCGTAGGAGTCGCGATGATTTCTTGCACCGTCCGCGTATCGGGATGGCATTCCAAGCAGCTCACGGATGACGTCATTTTCGGTCATCTCCTCCGACCGGCGCCGGATGGTGAGCGCTTTGAAGACCTCGAAGTCGACCTCGATCATTACCATCGGGCGTGCTC
>JALUUA010000054.1 GCA_027021605.1 Candidatus Bipolaricaulota bacterium
CACCCTCTTCATCATTTCCATCATCATCTACGCCCTCTTAGCCCTCAAGCCCGGTGACCCGCTAGATGAGCTACGCCGCGGCAATCCGGGCTTCACCCAGGAGGACTATGAACGCTTGGCCAAGATCTACGGGCTGGACAAGCCCTGGTACATCCGCTACTGGTACTGGCTCTACGGGGCGATCGGACGGCCCTCCCTCTCGGCGGAGTTTCCCTATATTCGGTGGCACGCCCCCGACTTCGGCCCCTCGCGCCAGTACGGCCGCCCCGCGGCCGAATACGTGTTTGAGTACCGCCTGCCTAACACGCTTCTTCTCTCAGGGCTTTCGCTGCTAATCGCATTTCTGATTGCCGTGCCCATGGGGATGCTCTCCGCCCTTCGGCAGCACACCCTCTTCGACTACACCGTGACGGTCCTTAACTTTATTGGGGTCTCCATCCCCATCTTCTGGTTCGGGATCATGCTCATCTACGTCTTCGCCGTCCAGCTACGGATTTTGCCCGCAGGGAGTTTGCAGACCCCGGGGATCTCCCCACCCGACTGGGCCGACATTGTGGCACAAACTGGCGGCGGTCTGGCCGCCTACGGGGCCTATCTCAAGGGGCTGTGGCCGGTGATCCTCGACCGCCTGGAGCACTTGGTGTTGCCGGTAACCGCCCTCTCGGCTCTACAGATGGCCGCCTGGACCCGGTTTATGCGCAGCTCGATGCTCGAGGTGCTCAATTTGGATTACATCCGCACCGCCCGGGCCAAGGGGCTGCGCGAGCGGGTCGTCATCCTCCGCCATGCCCTAAGAAATGCTATCTTACCCATCATCACCCTGATCGCGCTGGCGGTGCCCCTGCTCATGTCGGGGGCGGTGCTGACGGAGACCGTCTTCAACTGGCCGGGAATGGGGCGGGCCATCTACGAGGCCATCCTACAGAACGACTTTAACGTGGCCATGGCCTCCCTCATGTTTATCTCCCTTTTGGTTTTGGCTTTTAACCTGCTGGCCGACATCGCCTACGCGCTCATCGATCCCCGAATCCGGTATGACTGAAACGATGACGAGAGAATGAGAGCCGATGGCCAAGCGGAGAACGCTTACCAAGCACGACCTGGAAGGCCCTCCAAGCCCGGATGGGGAGTCCGTTCGGACGGAATCAACGTGGGGGCTGGCCTGGCGCCGCTTCCGCCGCCATAAGCTCGCCCTCCTCGGCGGCGGGGTGATCGCCCTCTTCCTCTTTGTAGCGATCTTTGCGCCCTTTTTGACCCCCTACGATTTCTCGCGCCAGAACCGGAGATTGGGGTTTAGTCCTCCCACCCTCACGGTGGCCACCGATCCCGACGACCTGCGCCTGCGGGATAAATGCGTCCGCCCCCAGGTGCTGTTCTGGAAGTGCACCGTCCACCCCTTCGGAACGGACGACCTGGGGCGGGATATTCTCACGCGGGTCATGTACGGGGCCCGTGTCTCGTTGCTCGTGGGCTTTGTGGCCGCGCTGACCGCCACCCTCCTCGGAGCCCTCTTGGGGGCTGCGGCGGCCTACTTCGGCGGCTACCTCGATTCCATGATCAGCCGTTTCATCGACATCATGCTCTCCATCCCCCAGCTCCCCCTGCTCCTCATCTTGGTGGGGCTCCTAAACGCCGCGGACATCCCCTTTACCCGCTTCCTCGACGAGGTCTTAGGACAATCGAAGAGCATCGCCATCATCATCCTCGTGATTATTGCCCTCTCTTGGATGAGCGTGGCCCGGCTGGTGCGCGGAGAGATCCTCAGCCTGCGGGAGCGGGAGTTCGTGGAGGCAGCCCGCGCGATCGGCGTCCCCACCCGAAGGATCATCCTACGGCATCTTCTGCCCAACGCCTCGCACGTGATCATCGTCCAGGCAACCCTCCTGGTGGGGGAAGCTATTCTCATCGAGTCGGGCCTCTCGTTCTTGGGGCTGGGGATCCAACCCCCGGCCGTCTCCTGGGGCCGAATGCTCGCCGGAGCGCAGGAGTTCTTATACTGGCCCTACGGCATCTACAGCGCCCTCTTCCCCGGGCTGTTCATCTTCCTTACCGTTTTGTGCTTTAACTTCCTGGGGGACGGCCTACGGGACGCCCTCGACCCGCGCTCCACCCGCTAAGCCGCTCGCTCCTTGGCACGCCCGAACCCGTCTTGTATAATGGGGCACCCAACGCCCGAATGGGGGAGCGCTCTAGCATGCAAGACAGCTCAGGACTCATCTCCACGCTGTTGTTTCTGGTCCTCTTTGGGGTCGTCTTTTACTTCTTTCTCATCCGCCCCGAGAGGCGCCGTCGGCAGCAACACAAGGAGCTGATCGACTCCCTCAAGCGGGGGGATAAGGTCGTCACCATCGGGGGCATCGTCGGCACCATCAAGAAGGTCGACCGGGAATACGTCTGGCTGGAGGTGGAGGACGGGGTGACCCTCAAGCTCGTCAAGGACAGCGTGGCGGAGAAGGAACGCAAGCCCCAAGCCAAGGAGGTCTCCCCATGAGGTTGGGAGGCCAGTGGCTGCGGGCTGCGCTCGTCGCGATCGCCCTCTTCGGCTCGATCGCCGTCGTGGCTCTGGAGGACCCCATCCTGGGGCTCGACCTCCGCGGGGGCGTGATGCTCCTCCTGGAGGCCCACCCCGAGGACTGGGCCAAGCTCACCGCCGCGGAGCGCGCCCGGGCCATCGAGGAGGCCGTCCGCATCATCCGCCTCCGGGTCAACGAGTCGGGGCTCGCCGAGACGGTCGTCACCCAGGCGGGCGAGAACCGCATCTGGGTCGAGATCCCCTGTCCTGCCCCCCCGAAGCCCTGCACCCGGCCCGAGGAGGTCCGCGACCTCATCGAGCGCCGCGGCTTTCTCGAGTTCAAGAAGGTACTTCGCACCGTGCAGGCCCCCGAGGACGAGCCTCCCCGCACCAACCCCTTCGAGGAGGCGTACTACTACGAGCTTACTGGGGAGTGGCTCATCGTGGAGGCGACCCCCTTCCTCACGGGCAACGACATCATCAACGCCCGCGCCCAGGCCGGCGGGTTCCAGGCCGGGTCCCCCTTCGTGGTGGTGCTCACCTTCACGGAGGAGGGGGCCAAGCGCTTCGCGGAGCTCCTGCGCACCGGCAAGCTCAAGGGCGGCGAGGTCCCCGGCGACGGCAGGGGCGACCAAATGGCGATCCTCCTCGACGGGAAGGTCCAAAGCGCCCCCGTCATCGACAAGACGCTGGTGGACTCGGCGCGCGCCCAGGGCTGGCGGGCCATCCGCGAGGGCACCCAAATCACCGGCCTTGCCACCAAGGAGGAGGCAGACCGCCTCGCGATCGTCCTCCGCTCGGGGAACCTCCCCGTGCGCCTGGTGACGATCCTGGAGGAGAGCATCGGCCCCTCTCTGGGACAGGACTCCATCCGCAAGGGGATTACGGCCTCGATGCTCGCCGGGGCGCTCGTGCTCCTGTTCATGATCTTCTACTACCGCCTGGCGGGCGTGATCGCGGACCTCACCCTGGCGCTCAACCTCCTCATGCTCGTCGCCGCCATGATGCTGCTGGACGCCACCTGGACCCTTCCAGGGATCGCCGGCTTG
>JALUUA010000055.1 GCA_027021605.1 Candidatus Bipolaricaulota bacterium
GAGCTCGCCGTCCCGCTCGGGGTCGAAGCCGTAACGGTCCCGGCAGGCGCTGCAGAAGGCCTGCCACTCCTCCTCGCTCCAGCCCTCCCGCGTCTCCTTCGGGGCATTGAGCCAACGGAGGAGCTGCTTGACCACGTCGGGGTGGAGGAGCTCGCGGAAGTCCTCAGCGTGGAGCCGTCGCCCGCGAAGCTCCCGTAAGGGGACGTCGGCCAGCTTCGTCAGAGCGTTGAGGAGCGCCTCGCGGGTCCCGTTCGTGGCTGCGATGTCCAGCCCAAGCCCCCCGCGCTTCGAGGTCAGGAACGCATAGACCGTCCAGTCCTTGGTGTTCTCTTGGGTGAACCAGACCCCGCGATACTGGAGCTCACACAGGGGCTGGAGCTCTTGAGGGCAGTCCTCCACGGCGCGAAGCTCGTGGCGGCTCACCCCCGGAAGATAGAGCACGGGCACGGTTTCTTGAGGCCAGTCCGCCTCCGGGAGCGCCCGGGCGAGCATGCACTTGATCCAAATCGCCGGGCCGGTCTTCTCCTTCAGGTTGTAGGGGCCGAGGGTCAAGAGGTGGGGGAGTTCCTTGCGCAGCCGCGGGATCAGCGGCCCCCACTGCCGAGCCTTGTCCGGCCAGAGCACGGCGGCCGGGGCCACCTGATCGTTCGGGTTGTATTGAGCCGCGCGCTCCAGCGCTTCTACGAGGGCCTCGAGGACGGTGCCCTCCCCCTCTTGGGCTCGGGCCTCCGCCTTTCCCTTCGCTTTCACCTTCGCCTTCGTTGCCTTCGCCATCAGCTCCCGCTCCCTTGGACCTGCTCTTGCTGTTGCTTGGCCCGTTCGCGTTCCCGCTCCCGGGCGGCGCGCTTCTCGGCGTTGGTGAGGTGCACGTCGTTGACGCGCTTTCCCGTGAACTCCTCGCCGTCCCAGAACCAGGGGAACTGCTCCCGGGGGCGCAGCTCTTGGGGTTCCTTGCCCCGATCGACGCCCCACTTGATGTTGGGCTTCTTCCGGAGCACGCCCGCCTCCACGAAGGGGCGAATGTTCACCCGCACCCCGTCGTTGAGGTCGGGCTCCCAGCCGATGGGCTGCTCGTGGAGGGGCTTCCAGCGCACGAAGATGTCGTAGGGCGGCTCGCCCTCCAGAATCAACGCCAGCTTCTTCTGCAGCTCGAGGGCGGCGGCGAGACGTTCCTCCGCGCCCGGCTCGGCCCGCTCGGCCGCGCGGCGCTGCTGCGCGATCCAGTCCCCCAGCACCGTGTACGTCAGGCGCTCGAGGAGCTTGCGGTCGAGCCTGTGGTAGTTCACCAACACGGAGAAGCCGTCGCGTCTGCGCCCGTCCCAGATCTGCCAGATGAAGGGGCGCTGATGAAAGAGCTTGCAGTGCTGCTCGAAGAAGCCGTTGCGCAGCCAGTCCTCGAGCGTCTTGCCCGCAAAGCCCACGGTTTCTAAGAGCTTATCGAGCACCTCGGGCCGCCACGCCTCGCCGTAGGCCCGCATCAGGAGCCTCAAGAGGCGATCGGCGGCGGGCTGCTCGCCCAGCACGGGCGGGATGGGGACGATCCCGTCGTTGTCCGCGAACTCTAAGAGCTCCTCGCACTTCTTCACCCACTCCCGCTGCTCGTCGGCCAGCTCCATCTCGGGGTCGAGCTCCGCGGGCCAGCGATACCCCAGCAGGCGGGCCACGGCCACCTGCAGCACGGTCTCGTCCACGCGCAGCGGCCCGTGGGCGGTCCACTTCACCTCCTCGTCCCAGACCACCGAGCCGCAGGGGTGCCCGTGGAAGATCCACTGCGTCGGGTCGTTGGTGTAGGGCTTCGGCAGTCCGTTGGGATACTTCTCTTGGGCGACCTTCTGCCAGTGCTCGAGATCAAAAGGGACTTTCACCAGGGTGGCGTTGGTCACGTTCAGTTTTTGATCAATCGCACGCACCGCCGCGGCGAACTCCGGTGAGGAGCAGAAGCACCAGATGGCGGGAAGGTGGGCGGGGTTGTGGGGGGTTATCACAGAGGAATTGTTGTCAAACTTCGTGCCCTCATAGAGGGTGACGGGAAGCGCTCTCATTTGCGCGCAGACAATCCCAGACTTGCCCCAGGCGCTAGCACCGCGAAATGTGGCGTGCTCTTGACATACTTCGGTCATCTGGCCATGTCCGTCTTCCCAGAAAAGAATGTTCTCCCTTCCGCCATAATGCACGGTAGCATCTACCGTACTTTGATGAAAAACCCATCCGCCAGAAATACGGGATAATTCCCAAAACTTCCTCCCAAAACGGGCGAAGTCACTAGATGCAATACCCTGCCACCCGTTTGCAAACGCAAAAAGGAAGGTGCTAGCAGTGGCATCGTCAAGCGTCACCCTCGCATCCGGATTCTCCAACTGCTTGGCCTGCTCCAACCGCTTGACTTCACCGGAGCGGAGAAGCTCGGCCTTCTGGGTGGGCTCGCGAGGCTCGCTGGCGTCCAGACCCGCGAACCGCCCGCAGGTGTCGTGCCGCCCGGCCCCGCGGCTGAGGACGAGCAGGGCTGTAAAGGCTCCGGCAGCAGCAGAACTGTCAAAAGCACCCTCTCCCAGCCGGGCCAGCGCGTGCCAGGTCTCGTTCTTGAGGAGCTCCTCCCGCAGCTTGCGGTAGGTGGTGAGGAAGAGCCAGTTCTGCGGCAGGACGATCGCCGTGGTCCCGCCGTGGGCGCAGAAGGCCAGGCAGCGCTCTAAGAACACGGTGGCGAGGTCGTTCTTGGCCTTGGGGTGGTGCTCCTCGCAGAACTTCTTGAGCACGTCGGCCTGTTTCCCGCGGGCGAGATAGGGCACGTTGGTCGTCACCAGGGTGTAGTGATCGGCCAGCAGCGCCGCGGCCTTGGCCATCCCCTGGGCGGCGATCCCCGCCTCGCGGGCGACGACATCGCGCTTCACGTCCTCGCGCTCCAGCGCTTGGGCCAGCAGGGGGCGCAGCTCCTCAAAGACGCCGCGATCGATCAGCGGCCTCTCCTCTTCCTCGAACGCCCGTCGGGGGTCGATCAGGCTCCCCAGCGTGGGCGCATCTTGGAAGAGGCGGTAGAGCCGCTGCATCCCCTCGCGCAATCGTTGGTCGCGACCGGCGAGCCGGAGCCACTCCTCCTCTTTCGCGCCCACCGCGAGCCCCGAGCAGGCCAGATGCAGTTCCGGCAAGGGGCGATAGCCCCCCGCGCCGGGATAGGTCCAAGCGGCCAGCGCGAGGTTGAAGGCCGCGATCTGGGTGCAGCGCTCGTCGAGCTCCAGGCCGAAAAGATTGTCCTGCAGGACGGCGTCCACGGCCTCCCGCGGCGATAAGCCCTCCTCCGCCATGCGCATCGGCACCAGGATGCGGAAGGCCTCCGCCAGGAAGTGTCCCGAGCCGCAGCAGGGGTCCATCACCTTGACGTCCGCAGCCCGCCGGGGCCAGTCGGGGAACGTCCCGGCCACAGGCCGCCAGGGGCTCTCCTCGTCTTCTCGAACGAAGCGCAGATACGTCCACTCGCCGTAGCCGGGGAGCGCACAGGCCCGGCGCAGCTCCGCCTCGCTCTTAGCCTCCAAGGCAAGGTCCGGCTTCT
>JALUUA010000056.1 GCA_027021605.1 Candidatus Bipolaricaulota bacterium
CCCCCTGGTTCGGGGCGATGCCCGGCTGGCAGGAGGCGGACTACTGGAACTACGAGAACCCGAAGCTGGACGAGCTGGGCCAGCGGATCTACCGCGGGGAGTACGCCTCCCGCGAGGAGCGCGACCAACTCTACCGCGAGATGACGAAGCTGGGGATCGAGGAGTCGGTGCGCATCTTCATCGTGACGCGCCTTAGCGCCTTCCCCGCCTCCAAGGACGTCAAGGGCCTCACCCGGGATCTGGGCGCGGGCCTGCGCGGCCCCTTCAGCCTGCGCGAGGCTTACGTCCCCGGGAAGGAGGTCCTCACCGTGGGCCACCTCTGGGTCCACACGGATCGCTCCACCTGGAACCCCGTCGACGGCTTCGGCGACGTCTACAGCGTCGACATCTGGCGCGTGATCTACGACCCGGCCACCTGGCGCCACCCCTTCAGCGGGCGCGTGCTCCCGTTCCGCGTGATCTTCGAGGAGATCGAGACGGCGGGGCCCGCGGGCAAGCTCCCCGTCCCGCCCGACGCCGTGCGCTGGAACGCGGAGGAAGACCGCTGGGAGCCCGTCGGCGAGGAGGTCGAGGCCACCAGCCGCGTCGTCTTCGACTACTCGAAGTACTTCCAGAGCGTCTTCCACCACGGCCAGCCCATCACCATGGCCGACGTCCTCTACGCCATCGCCCAGAGCTTCGAGATCGCCTTTGACCCGCAAAAGAGCGAGATCGAGTCGAGCGTGGCCACCAGCACCCGGGCGGCCGTGGAGCCGATCGTGGCCTACCGGGTCCTCGACGACCGCCGCATCGAGGTCTACATCAACTACTGGCACTTCGACGAGCTGGAGATCGCCAACTACGCCGTGCCCAGCTCCATCACCATGCCCTGGGAGCTGCTGGCGGCTATGGATCGCGTGGTCTTCGAGAAGCGCAAGGCGGCCTACAGCGACACCGCCGCGGAGCGCTTCGAGGTGCCGTGGCTCAGCTTGTCCCTTACGGACCACGCCCAGCTTGTGGCCGACGAGCTCGAGGCGATGAAGGCCGAAGGGTACGTCCCCCAGGGCTTCTTCA
This sequence comes from Candidatus Bipolaricaulota bacterium, assembly GCA_027021605.1. Taxonomy (GTDB): domain Bacteria; phylum Bipolaricaulota; class Bipolaricaulia; order RBG-16-55-9; family RBG-16-55-9; genus JALUUA01. Next base: position 1,054 of record JALUUA010000056.1, read on the forward strand.
CCGTGGGCGGGCGGTCGCTCGTGACCCCCCAAGAGGCCCAAGCCCGCTACGACGCGGCCCTCCGGTGGTTCGAGGAGTACGGGCACCTCGTGATCAGCCAGGGGCCCTACGTCCTGGCCCGCTACGACCCGGAGGCGCAGTTTGCGGAACTTCAGGCGTTCCGCGACGAGACGTATCCCTTCAAGCCCGGGGACTGGTACTTCGGCGAGCCGGAGCCCGTGGAGGTCAAAGAGGTGAACGTGGAAGCCGTGGACCTGGTGGAGGTTGAGGAGATCCTCCCCATCGGGCGAGAGACCCGGATCGTCGTGGAGGTCGAGGGGCCGGGGCAGCTGCAGGCCCGTTACGCCCTGAGGGATACGGCCACCGGGGAGCTGCTCGCCTCCGGGGCGGCCGAGATCGAGGGGGGCCGGGCCGTGGTCGTCCTGCCCGCGGAGGTCACCCGGAAGCTCATCGAGGGGGCGCTCTATGAGCTTACGATCGCGGCCAACAGCGTCGAGTCCGCCGAGGTCACCGAGCACCGCATCGCCCTGGTCGCCGAGCCCTACACCCCGCCGCAGCCCGAGCCCCAAGTCGTCGAAAAGGTCGTCGAGAAGGAGGTCCCCGTCGAGGTCGAAAAGGTCGTCGAGAAGGAAGTTAAAGTGGAGGTCCCCGTGGTGCCCGCCTGGATGTGGGCCCTGGTGGGGGTGCTGGGCATCGCCGTCCTGGTGCTCCTGGGTGCGCTGGTGCGCAAGCCGTAAATCCAACGGGGACGAAAGCGAAACCGCAACAAAACAACAAACAACAAGCAGATGGCGATCCTGAGGAAGCTGCTGCTGCGGGCGCTCAGCCTCGTTGCGGTTGTGCTCATCGTGCTGGTGCTGGTCGTCGTCGTCCTGGGGGCGACGGGTTTTTCCGACCGCATCCTCAGCTCGGTGATCAGCGAGGAGATGCGGGCGGTCCGCCAGCAGCTGGCCCAGACGATCCGCGATCCCCAGGAGCTGGAGAGGGCCCTCCGGGAGCAGCGCAAGGAGCTGGAAGCCTTCTACGGGCTGGATAAGCCCTGGTACGTCCGGCTCCCCCAGGACGTGCTGCGGGTCCTCACGCTCGACTTGGGCGAGGCCCGCACGGTGGCCACCGCCCGGGGGAGCAAGCGCATTCAGGACATCATCGCCGAACGCCTCCCCCGGACGGCCCTGCTCTTCACCACGGCCCTGGTCATCTACTTCTTCATCGGGGTCTGGCTGGGGACGCTGCTCGCTACCCGACCGGGGTCGAAGCTCGACCGCATCCTGTCGTACTTTGCGGCCATTTCGTTCGCGCTGCCCTCCTGGTGGACGGGGATCCTGCTCATTTTGGTGTTCTACTTCTACCTCGGAGGGCTCCTCCCCGCGGGGGGGATGTACAGCACGCCGCCGCCGGAGGGGGGCTTGGCCCGCTTCTTGGACTTAGCCTATCACGCGATCCTGCCCATCATCACCCTGATCCTGGTGGCCACCGGGCCGCTCATGTACGTGGCGCGCACCATCACCCTGAACGTGGCCCAGGAGGACCACGTCACGTTCGCCCGGGCCAAGGGGGTCCCCGAGGGGCTCGTGCGCCGACGGCACATCTTGAGGGTGGCCGCCCCCCCTATTGTGACGGGGCTCATCCTGGGGCTGGTGGGCTCGATCGCGGGCTCGATCACCACGGAGATCGTCTTCCGCTGGCCGGGGATGGGGCAGCTCTACTTCCAGGCCGTCTCCGGCCAGCCCGATGAGTCGCTGATCGTGGCGCTCACGTTCATGTACACCATGCTCTATGCGCTGGCGCGCTTCGTGCTCGAGATCCTCTATCTAATCCTCGATCCGCGGGTGAGATACTGATGGACCAAAGCATCGGGAGGGTCATCCTCTCCTCGGGGGTAGGCCGGGCGGGGGTGGCGCTGTTTGCCGTGCTCATCGGCATTTCCGTCTACGTGCTGGTGAGCTACCCCCTCGACTACGGCACCAAGGTCTGGTACAACCCGGCGGTGTGGGCGGACAACCCGGCGGTCAAGCCCCCGGTGTGGGCCAAGCCGGGGGCGGTCCCGCACGCCGTCTTCCGCTTGGAGGAGCCGACCGAGGTCCAGCCCGCCTCCCCGGGGGAGAGGCGGATCTACCGCTTCGAGATCCCCCATCCCTACGAGGAGCCGCCGGACTCGCTCTCGCTCACGCTCACGGAGGTCGTCTACTACAGCCGGCCGCCGCTCTTCACCGTCTCGCTCCGGCGCCCCGACGGGAAGTCGTTGCGGCTCTATCGCTACAGCCCGCCCGCGCCCCGTCCGGGCGAGGAGGCGCCCTACGTGCGCCACCGCGACTCGCCCCACCGGGTGGACCTCGGGGCTGACCCCCAGGTGCGCGCCCAGGTCTCGTCGTTTCTGCGCCGGGAGTATGGGCTGCGCCTTTCGGCCAACGAGCTGCGCGGCCGCCTCATGGAGGTGCTCTTCGGGGAGCCGGTGGAGGACGGGTCCCAATTCGAGCCGCTCCCGGGGACG
>JALUUA010000057.1 GCA_027021605.1 Candidatus Bipolaricaulota bacterium
TGTCCCACGGAATTCCCGCATCCGTTAATCCGTTATTCATCCGTTGACCGATGCGCTGGGGCCTGCGGCTTCGACTGCGATTGCGAGCGCGATTGCGCGGGAGCGCTCGGGGGGGAGGACGGCTCGGGGGCCGCGGCCGCCGAGTCGGATCGGGAGGTGGGGGACTTCTCCTTGGCTTTGGCTTTGGCTTTCTCCCCGGCCTCGGCCTCGGTCTGCTCCTCCTCCAGGACGGCGAGGAGCGCGTCGGCGACGCGGGGGTCGAGCTCGACGCCGCGCATCTCCTTGATGATCCGTTGGGCCTCGCGGGGGGAGTAGGCGGGCCGATAGGGTCGATCGGTGGTGAGCGCGTTGTAGATGTCCGCCGCGGCGACGATCCGGGCGCCCAGGGGGATCTCGTCGCCCTGGAGGCCCCGGGGGTAGCCGGAGCCGTTCCAGCGCTCGTGCTCGTAGCGGACGATGTCGGCCACGTCGGCGTAGATCTCGAGGTCCTTGATGAGGTCGGCCCCGATGACGGGATGGAGCTTCATCACCTTCCACTCCTCCTCGGAGAGGGGGCCGGGTTTTTGGAGGATGGAGTCGGGGATGGCGATCTTGCCGATGTCGTGGATCATGGCCGCGGAGCGGATCTTCTCCACCTGGTCCAGGGGCAGCTTCAGCTTGCGGGCGATCTTGACGGCCAATTCGGCCACGTCCTTCGAGTGCTCGTAGGTGTAGGTGTCCCGTTTGGCCAGGAGGTCGGCCATCTTCTCGAAGGCTTTCTTGGCCTCCTCCCGCAGCCGCATGTAGTTGCGCAGGGAGAGGTGCACCAGCCCCAAGGGGATGAGCACGAGGGCGAGGTTCCACGGGGACTGGGCGTAGACGACGGCCATCAAGATCCCCAGCACCCCCAGGGAGAGGATTTGCACCAGGAGATGCCTCAAGTTGAAGCGCAGGTGGTAGAAAAAGCTCGTCCTCTCCGTGAGGGTGATGATGCCGGAGACGAAGAAGTTGTTGAGCAGAGACATTGTGGTGAAAGCCCCCAACGCCGGAAGGAGGCTCCCCATGAAGAACGGACCGGTTAAGGTGACCGGATCTTTAAAGAGCAGAGGCTCTCCACCTAAACTTTGAAAGACCCAAGCAGCAGCGTAGACGGCCAGGACAAGCTGGCCTGTATTAAACATTACTCTTGTAAGATAAGTACCAAAACCTATCCGAACCTTTGGCCAGCGCAAGAACATTTCTGCTGATAATGTCCCCAATAGCGTAACGAGAGTCCCTAGCGATGCTCCACCTAATAAAAGTGCTGTCAGACAGATCGCAATCCCGGTGGACATAGCGCGGTGATAAACGAGCTCTACCTCGTAAACTTCGGTCAAAAAAAGCAGTAAGGCAAAGACGACTAGGGTGAGTAGGACGGTGGGGTTTTGCCACAGCGCGACTCCTGGAAAGATACTACTTATCACAAGCGCTGTGAGCACGCTGATAGCTGCAATGTAAACTTTTGCGCTAACTGGAAGCCACATCGTCAAAACTGAATCCTAACATAAAAAAGAGAGAGAGTCAATAAGACCCTCTCTCTTTTCGATTGCGCGGCGATTCAAATGCTGTTGCTATCGCATCAAGCTAATACCTAATTAGCCGGTCCACTTCTCTGCAGCACCACTCAGCATCACAAAGGCAGCTAGAACCAGCAATAAGTACAGAGCCCGGCTTCCCATAACCTGGGTCATCAAACTGTTCAGCCGCTCCGCCGCCTGCTTGGACTCCGTCGGGTTGCCCCACTTCAACATCTCGAACCTACCTCCTTTTGGATGATGGCTGTTGTCTTGCTCGCTATTCGCTTCGCTCTCAATGAGCTTGGCTTACTTATAACATACTTCGATCCGGTTGTCAATCCCCCCGGGGGGATATAACCCGGGTCGGAGATCGCAGCCCTCGTCGCATCCTCGATTTTCCTTTATACTACACTCCTTTCGCATAAGTCAAGTCGCCTCTACCCCTCAGCCCAACCGCCTTTGTCCGCAGACCCCCCGTGGGTAGGGCTTGCTCTTATATACCACCCTCTACGCATGGTTTGCACTATGGCGCATCCCCCTCGGCGTGTCAAGTATTCTGCGTTACACCCGTAAGGGGTCTCCCGGGGGTTCGTAAGGGCACGATCGCCCTTCCCTTGCTCCCCTTTTCCCTTGGGTGGGTTTGCGTTTTGTGTTCGCCCGCGGCTCCATTTGCTATACTAAGGGCGTGCACCCTCAGGACGGGGTGCGGACATCGAGGGAGGTGGGCCGAACGGATGGGCCGTGACGAGGGCCAACGGGCCGATGAGGGCCGGGATGCCCCGGTCCGGCGGTATCTCCAGGAGCTGGAAGGGGCCTTCCCCCGCTGGTGGGACGACTGGGCGAAGCTCCGCGCCCACCCCGAGGACGCCGAGAGGCTGGAGCGCCTTTACCGGGAGATCCGCCGCCTGCGGGAGCGCGCGGGCTCGTACGGGCTTTTCGGGCTCTCCCATCCGGCGGCAGCCCTGGAGAGGCGCTTACGGAAGATCCTGGAGGGGCGGGTGTACCTCACCAAGCCCGTTTGGGAGAAGGTCTCGGCGCTCCTCTCGAAGCTGGAGCTGGGCTTCTTGGCCGCGGTGCGGGAGCACAACCCCGAGGTCCAAGAAGCCCTGCGTCGGCGCGGCGAGGAGGGCCGACACCCCCCAAGGGTCCTGTACGTGGACGACGACCCCACCTGGCTCCGGCTCCTGCGCCGCCACCTGGAGGAGATGGACCTGGAGGTCCACACCCTCTCCGACCCCACGCGGGTGCTCGACGCCCTTCGCCAGATCCGCCCGCGCTTCCTCCTGATCAACCTGGATATGCCCGGGGTCGAGGACCTGGAGCTGTGCCGCCGCGTCCGCGCGGATCGGGCGTTCGACGAGACGGTCATCTTCCTCCTCACCGCGCGGGAGGACGTCCCGGACCGAGCGCAATGCGAACAGGCGGGCATCAACGAGTTCTGCAGCAAGATCCTCGGCCCCGTGGGGATCGCCACCCGCCTCCAGCTCTACACCAACCCCGTGCGCTATTACCTGGCCGCCTCGCTCTCGGACAACTGATTCGCAGCGATTCGCAGCGCAATTGCAGCAGGCGATCCCAAAGTTCTCCCCCCGATCGGCCCCCCGCGCTTGTTCCCCCCCGGCGGTTTCCTTATCCTTTCCCTATCCTGTCCCTGTCCCGGGGGCTCGGATCGGCTTGAAGGCGTAAGCCGAGCCGGGGACAAGGGAAAAGCGAAGGGCGAAGGGCAAACGGCGATGCGAACGCGAAGCTGCGCGAAGGAGCGCCTCCGCGCGGGGCTGGGGATCGCCCTGGGGATCGTCGGCCTCCTCGGGGTCGGGGTCGGGGCGCTGCGCCTCTCCCCGGTGGCCTTCGACCTGGTGATCCCGCCGGGGGTGAGCACCACCTTCGCCTTCCAGGTGACCAACGACGAGACGGAGCCGCTCGAGCTTCGGGTCCGCCTGTGCGACTGGCTGCGCGACCTCGCGGGGGTGAACCGCTTCTGCGAGGAGGCGGGCGAGGTCGCCCGCT
>JALUUA010000058.1 GCA_027021605.1 Candidatus Bipolaricaulota bacterium
CCGGAGGCAGGGCGCAGATCGGGAGGCCGCCACCACCGCGACCTCGAGTTCGAGTTCTACGCCGAACTCTTTATACACCCTCTCGCGCGCAAAGTCAATAAGCCGGAGACAATCCGCCGCGGTGGCCCCGCGCCGATTGACGAGAAAATTCGCGTGTTTTTTCGAGATCATCGCGCCCCCGACCCGAGCGCCCTTGAGCCCCGCCCCCTCCAGGAGCCGCCCCGCCGTGGGGGGGTCCGGCAGGCGTTTTTTTCTTTTGTCGGGAACGGAGGGGTTCTTGAAGACGCAGCCGGGGCTGGGGTCCCCGAGGGGCTGGGCCCGCCGCCGCCGCTCGAGCAGCGCTTCGGGATCCAGGGTGGGCGCCTCCCCCAGGCGAAATTCCCCCTCCACGATCACCCAGGGTCGGCGGCGAAACAGGCTCCCCCGGTAGCGAAACCCGCAGGCTTCCCGGGGAAGGGTGAGCAGCTCCCCCTCGTCCGTGAGCGCCGTGACCCGCTCAACGAGCCGGGCGATGGTGAACTCGGGGATGCCCGCGTTCATGGCGAGCGCCCCGCCCACGGTGCCGGGGATGCCCACCAGCCCGTCGAAGTCGCGGTACCCGTGGGCCCGCAAAAAGCCCATTGTAGCCCCTAAGCCCGCGCCCGCCTGCACCCGCAGGATCCCCTCCTCGGGGTCCAGGCGCTTGGCGGAGAACCCCCTCCCCAGGTGGATCACGAGCCCCCGGAAGCCCTCGTCGGGGAAGATCACGTTCGTCCCGTTGCCGAGCACCAGCCAGGGGATTCGGAGCCGGTGGGCGAACGCCAGGAGCGCCCGGATCTCCCCCACGGAGCGGGGTCGGGCGAAGTAGTCCGCCGGACCCCCCACCCGAAGCGAGGAGTAGCGGGCCAGGAGCACGTCCCGCTCGAGGAGCGCTCGGACGTCCCGGTCCCTGGGGACCTCAGGGGCCTTCCGGGCCTCTATGGACACCGCAAGCGGAGGCGCCAACGCTCATCCCTCCCTCACCAGGCGATGGAGGACCCGCCAGACGTCGCCGGGGCCGAACCCAATGAGAAAATCTCCCGGCTCCGCCCGCTTGCGCAGGAACTCGTACGTCTCCTCGAAGCCCTTCAAATAGTGCACGCTCTCGTGCTCCTTCCGGAGGGCTTCCACGACGGAGCGGGCGTCGACCCCGGGGATCGGGTCCTCGAAGGCGGGGTAGATGTCCGTCACGATCACGAGGTCCGCCCCTCGGAGTGCCCGGGCGAACGCCCCGTTGAGGTAGCTCATCCGGGTGTAGCGGTGCGGCTGAAACAGGGAGATCAAGCGCCTGGGCCGCCAGCCCTCCCGGGCGGCCATCAAATTGGCCTCGATCTGCTCCGGGAGGTGGGCGTAATCGTCCACAATGACGAGCCCGTTCTCCTCGAGAATCTGAAACCGCCGCTCGGGGAGCTGGAACTTCTTAAGCGTGGCCAGCATCGAGGGGAAGTCGAGCCCCACCAAATACCCGGCCAGCAGGGCGGCCAACGCGTTCCGGACGTTGTGCGCGCCGGGGGCCGGGATCTCCAGCTCGAGCTCCCCTAGGGGCTCCCCCCGGAAGGTCAGCCGGGCCCGCGTCCGCGCGCGGTGCTGCTCCACGTCGTGGGCCTGCAAGTCCGCGGAGTCGTTCCCCACACCGAACGTGTACGCTTCTCGGGCGAACTCCTTGAGAAAGGGGGTGTGGGGGTCATCCGCCCACAAGACCACTCGGCGGCTGCGGGAGACGAACCGGGCGAAGCCCCGCAGCAGCGCCTCCTCGTCGCCGTAGTGATTTAAGTGGTCACACCCCACGTTGGTGACCACGGCGATCTCCGTGAGAAATTGGGTGAAAAACCCGTCGCTCTCGTCGATCTCGGCCACGAGCCACTCCCCCCGGCCCCAGCGCCCGTGCCGATCCCCCAACGAGGGGGTGGGCGCGCCCACGAGAAACGCGGGATCCTTCCCCGCTTCCAGGAGCAGGGCGGCGATCATGGCGCTCGTGGTCGTCTTGCCGTGGGTGCCCGCCACCCCCACGGTCTGGCGGCTCCGCAGCAGCCTCCCCAGCACCTCCTGACGGTGGTAGACGGGGAATCGCGCTCTTTGGGCCGCCGCAAGCTCGACGTTATCGGGGCGGATGGCCGACGAATACACTACAGCCACGGGGTCCCCGCTCCGGACGTGGGCCGGGTCGTGCCCCACCCGGACGGGGATCCCCAGCTCCCGCAGGGCTCGGGTGCGCGCGTTCTCCCTAAGGTCCGAACCGCGGACGGAGAGCCCCCGCTCGTGGAGAACCCGAGCCAAGGCGCTCATCCCGTCCCCGCCGATCCCGATGAAGTGCAAGGGCATCGACCAGGGCTCGGACTCGAATGACAAGACGCCGTCGGGAGAGTTTCGTCGGACGTGTGCTCGGCTGTGCAAGATCGCGTTCGACCTCCTTTAGCATGAAGTCCCGGGCGCGGGCGTGAAGCGCACCATAACGTGCGGCGTTCTCCGCCAGCTGCCTCCGCTCCTCCGGGCGCTCGAGCAGCTCCAATACCTCGGGAAGAAGGCGCTCCTTACTTTCATCTTCGGGGAGCCAGCGGCAGGCCCCCTCCCGGGCCAGGAGGCGGGCGTTGGCCTCCTGGTGGCCCTCGGCGGCGCCGGGCCACGGGACGACGATCATCGCTGCCCCCAGGGCGAGCAGCTCCGCCAGGGTCGTCCCCCCGGCCCGCGTGACGACCACATCCGCGGCCCGCATCCACAGGCCGATCTGCGGCGTGTGCGAGAGGACGCAAATCCCCCCGCGCGGGTGGGCCGAGCGGGCGCCCAAGAAGCCCACAAGCCGCGGCGCGTCCCGCCCGGCCACGATCGCCAGCTGCGCGTCCCGCTTCGTCAGCGCGTCCCGCCGGGACCGGGGGGAGAGGAGGGCGTCGTGGAGGGCGCGGGCCCCGTGGGAGCCGCCCAACGCTACTATCAGCGGGCGCTGGGGGTCGAGCCGAAGGGCCCGCTTGGCCTCGTCCCGGGAGAGCGCCCGGGCCGCGAGCACGGAGGCCCGCAGGGGTATGCCCGTCACGCGCCCCCGGTCTGGGGGCGTTCGCAACGCTCGTAAGGTCTCGGGGTAGGCACACCAGGCCCGCCCCACCCAGGGCGCAAGGGAGCGATTTACGAGCCCCGGAAGGGCGTTCTGCTCGTGGATCACGGTGGGGATGCGACACATGAGGGCCGCGGCCAGCACCCCGAACGACGCGTAGCCCCCGGTCCCGATCACGAGATGGGGGCGAAACTCGTAGAGAACGCGAAGGGCCTCCAGAAGCCCGAGGGCGTTTACGCCCAGGGCCTTAAGCGTTTCTGGGGTGAAGCGGCGCGGGATGGGCGAGGCGGGAACGGTGTAGAACGCTACACCCGCGGGGTGGTGGGGCATCACGCGGGCCTCGAGGCCGCGGCGCGTCCCCACGTACGCCAGCTGCACGCTCTTCCCCAGACGTTCTCGGAGGCCCTCAAGCAGCGCCCACGCGGGGTAGAGGTGGCCTCCGGTTCCCCCACCCGTGATCAAAACGTTCAT
>JALUUA010000059.1 GCA_027021605.1 Candidatus Bipolaricaulota bacterium
ATACTGGGGGTGGTTTTTGAGAGCGCCTTTGAAAAGTCCTCTGTTGGGGTGTCCCCCAGGCCGGTCACGACGCCCTGGTGACCGTAGGAGCCCACGAAACAGCCCGCCGGCGTCAGCGTTGCCGGCGGGCTGTTTCCTTACCGTACCGTGGAGAGGGATGATGAACCTACAAGCATGGCTGGAAGCGTCGCTCGCAGGCCGCCCCCTGACCGACACTGTGGAACCGCCGGCGCTGCTGGCAGCCGACGCCGATCGGGTGACCGACTACGTCTTCGAGACGCCCGGCCTGCCGGAGATGCGGGGGGCCAGTGCCCAACTGAAAGCGCTCAACGACGAGGGGATCCGCATCCTTTTGGAAGAGGCCGGACTGCCTCCCGCCTTCGTGGACGATGATCCCCCCGGCTGCCTGGTTTACGCGGCCGGCGGCGGGGTGCTGGCCCTGGTTCCTCAGTCGAAAGCCGAACCCCTGCGCCGGGCCATCGAGCGCCTCTACCCCGAGCGCACCGGTGCGGCGACGACGACCTGCGTCGTGCTGGAGACCACCCCCGAAGAGGTGAGCCACCGCTTTGGCGAACTGGTGAAACGGGCCGGCCACGCCCTGCGCACGGCCAAGGGGCAGAAGACCGCGTTGCCCTTCTTCGAGCTGCTCCCCTTCGTCAGCCGCTGCGCAGCCTGCAACAAGCGCCCCACCACCCAGTTTCTCCCCCCTTATCCGGGTGAGCCACCTGAACCCCGCTGTCGCGTCTGCGCGGCCAAGCGGGAGGAGGGTCAAGGGCGCCGCAGCGCCTGGCACAAGCACCTGGGGATCGAGGAAGTTCCCAGCGATCTGGAGGAGATCGCCGAGCACTCCCAGGGCTACATCGGCGTCGTCTACGCCGACGGCAACGGGCTGGGCGATTGGTTCCAGGAGGCCACGACCCCCCTCGAGTACCGCCGCCGTTCCCGCAATGTGCAACAGGCCGTTGAGACCGCCCTGCTGGAGGCCCTCCGGCGCATCCCCCTGCAACAGGACCCCCCCTTCGAGGTCATCCTGGTCGGCGGGGATGATGTGCTGCTCATCGTCCCGGCCGGTGATGCCCTCCCCGTGGCCCACGCCCTCTGCGGGCAGTTCGGAGAAGCGATGGCCGAGGATCGGCTCACGATGTCCGCCGGGGTCGTCATCGCCGAATGCCACACCCCTGTCTACTTCCTGCGCCGCCTGGCCGCCGACCTGCTGCGAAGCGCCAAGCGGCGCGCGGGAGGCGAAGGCGATGAAGGAGGTCCGGTCAGCGCCGTGGACTTCCTGGTGCTCAAAGCCCAAGGCACCCGCTCCATCGAGCACGCTTACGAATGCATCCGGGTGGGCAAAGAGCGCCTGATCCTCCACCACGGCCCTTACACCCTGGAAGAATTGGAGAGGCTGCTGGAGCAGATCCAACGGGGAAAGCAGGCCGGTTTCCCCCGCTCTCAGCTCCACGCGCTGCGGGAGGCGCTGCGCCTGGGACGGCACGCCTCGGCCCTGACGTTCCTCTACCAACAGGCCCGCGCTTCCGACAAAGCCCAGGCTTTCCTCAACGAGTTCGCCCGAACTTGGTCCGATCCCGTCAAGGAGACGCCGCCCTGGCGCCGATCCCGTCGGCTGCGGGAAGGGGTGGTGGAGTACCGCACTCCCTGGGCCGATCTGGTAGACCTCTGGGACTTTATGACAGCAGGAGGCCGCGATGCCGCAGGTATCCCTTGAAGTCGTTGCTCACTTCGAGACCCCCTTCCACATCGGGGGCGGCGTGACCGGTGAGAGCGCGACGATCAAGCCGCTGCTCAGAGACGGGCACGGACGCCCCTATCTGCCCGGATCTGCCCTGAAAGGCGTCTTGCGCCACGAGGCGGAGCGGATCGTGCGAGCGCTGACCGATGACCCAAACGCCGTCTGCCACGCCCCCCGTGCGGAAGCGATGTGCCCCCAGGAGCCCCGCTTCGGCGAGTTCTGCCCCGTCTGCCGCACCTTCGGCTCCCCCGCCTACCCCTCTCCTTTCCACTTCGGCGACCTGACGGCGAAGGCGACCGACGCCAACCTCTTGGCGTCCACCGTCCTGCGCTACGGCGTCGGGGTCAGCCGCTACCGGGGAGCGGCCGCTGAGGACCTGCTCTACCTCACCGAGGTCGTCCCGGCAGCGCCCTTCACCCTGCTCCGGGGGACCATCGAAGGGGTGGTGGACGAGGCCGAGGGAAACGGCCCCCTGGCTTTGCTGCTGGCAGCGATGATCGCCCTCCGGATGATCGGGGGCGGGCGCTCGCGAGGGCTAGGCTGGCTGCGCTTGGAGGTGACCGACCCACCGTTGACTCTGCCCCAGGTCCGAGAGGAGTTGATGCGATGGCTTCCGATCGGCGGTTAAAGGTGACCATCCAACTGAAGAGCCCCCTGATCGTCACCGCTCGGCAGGTGGGCTTCGTCGGGGAGAGCGAGACCTACATCCCCGGCAGGGTGCTGCGGGGCGCGGTCGCCCGGGTCGCCGCCCAGGAGGGGAAGGACCTGAACCGCCTCTTCGACCGGCCCGATGCTCCCCGCTTCGGCCACGCCTACGCCGGCCTCAGGCCGCCCGTGGGCATCCTCCCCCTCACCGCCCGCACCTGCAAGCGGTGGAGCGGCTTCCGGCGCGACGCCCAGGACGACGATCGCCACGGCGTCTGGGATACCTTGGTCTCCCAGGTCTTCGGCGATGACGGGACCGAGGCCCGTTGCCCTCGCTGCGGCCAGGGGACGACCCCCTGGGGAGGCCGACCCTACGTGGCCATCCGCCTCGGCGGGCAGTGGCGCTACGTTTCCCCCACCCCCATCACCCAGCGGATTGGGCGCACCGCCGTCGCCCGGGAGCGGGGAGCCGTCGCCGACCGGCTCCTCTACACGCTGGAAGTGCTCAGCCAGGTGATGGATCGAGACGAACTCGAGGACTCAGGGGAGTCGCTCAAGGCTACTGCCCAATTTCACGCCCTCGTCTGGGTGGACGGGGCGGACCCTTGGCCCTGGGACAGGTGGCTGGAAAGCGTGCGCCACCTGGGCGGTGACCGGTCCCGAGGGCTGGGCTGGGTCACCGTCGAGGTCGAGGTCGAGGATTCTTCTCCCCCCTATACCGGGCAGAATGTTGAGAGCGCAGCAGCGGCCTTGAGCGCCGGGACCCCATCCCCCCCAGGGGAGAGAGCCCCCGATGCGATGTCCCTGCTCGACCGCATCCTGGCCTTCAACCAGGTCCTTTACGCCTTCCTGAGCGAGGGAGACGAACGGCGCCGGTACTGGTACTTCACCTTGGACCTGCAATCGGATGCGGTCCTGGGCGACGTGCGGGGAGCCCGCTATCAGGTCGAGCCGGCCGACCTGGGCCTTCCCCCGTCCGTTGAACGGGTCTGGTCGCTGGCCGGCTACACCCAGACCTGGGGTTGGTCCGACGCTTGGGGGTTGCCCAAGCCCCTCCTGCCGGCCCTGGCGGCGGGAAGCACCTTCCTCT